>JAJZAG010000421.1 GCA_021799555.1 Deltaproteobacteria bacterium
AGCGTGCCGCTCGGACGCGAACAGACCGAAGAGGATATCGGTCGCGCCGCCGCGTGGCTCTGTTCCGAGAAAGCGAAGAACGTGACCGGTCAGATAATCGCGGTCGATGGCGGAATAACGCTCGGCGCTCGTCCGCTCGACCGCTAGCGTCGATTATCGTATGGCGCTCAGGGGAGCGCTTGTGCCGCTGCTGACCCATATGGCGCGCGTTCCGCGCGAGCCTGTAAACTTGGCGCTGCGATGAAATCCGCGGCGGCCATAATCGAAAGCGGCGCACGGCATATCGTGCGCCGGCTGCGCGACGCTGGCTTTGCGGCCTATTTCGCGGGCGGATGCGTGCGCGACAAAATTCTCGGGCTTGCGCCCAAGGATTACGATGTCGCCACTGATGCGCGCCCGGAAGTCGTCCAAAGGATGTTCGAGCACACGATCGCGGTGGGAGCGCGTTTCGGCTCGATTGCGGTCATCCTTGACGGCGCTCAGTATGAGATAACGACCTTTCGCGCCGACGCCGAATATACTGATGGGCGCCGCCCGTCGGCGGTGCGCTTCGGGACAATCGAAGAAGACGCCAAGCGCCGTGACTTCACGATCGGTGGTATGTTCTTCGACCCCGAAACCGATCGCCTGATCGATTTGGTCGGAGGAATGCGCGATTTGCGCGCGGGAATTATCCGCGCGATCGGCAATCCGGCCGAGCGCTTCGCTGAAGACCGCTTGCGGATTCTGCGCGGCGCGCGATTCGCAGCGCGATTCGGCTTCGAGATTGACCCGGCAACCTGGAACGCGATGCGCGAGGCGGCGCCGTCGATCACCGAAATTGCTCACGAGCGGATTGGCGATGAGATGGTGCGGCTGATGACCGAAGGCGGCGCCGGACGTGCGATGGACCTGTTGCGCGAGTGCGGACTGTGGGCCGCGCTCGCGCCCGAATTGCTCGAAATGATCGGATGCGCCCAGCCCGAAAACTATCACCCCGAGGGCGATGTCTGGTCGCATACGCGGATGGCGGTCTCAATGCTGCCGGCGGGATGCAGCGAAACCGTCGCGTTTGGAATTCTGCTGCACGATATCGCCAAGCCGCGATGCCGCGCCGTCGATTCAGACGGGAAAGTCACGTTTTACGGGCACACCGATCAAGGCGCGGTGATCGCAGCTGGAATAATGGCGCGCTTTAAGCGCTCGAATTTCGTTCAGGAACGCGTCGCCTACCTGGTGCGGGATCATCTGCGCCTGTGCATGGCGCCGCGGATGCGCAAGGCGACCCTCAAGCGGATGCTCGCTGACGATGGATTTGGTGAACTGATGCAGGTCGCGATGCTCGACGCGCTCGCCTCGTCGTCGTACCTGGGCTACTGGAATTTTTGCCGGCGCGCGCTCGCGTCGATGTCCGCCCGGGAAATTCATCCGCCGCGCTTGCTCACCGGAAGCGACTTGATTGAGCTGGGCCTCGCTCCGGGGCCGCTCTTCAAGGAGATTCTCAAGGAAGCCGAAGACCTGCAGCTCGATGGTGCTATCGCCACTCGCGAGCAAGCGATCGCATGGCTGCACGCGCATTATCTGCCGCAGGCGAACTGAGCGATCGGTGCTCCGCACGCGCGACATAACCAAGCGTTTCGGGATGACGCTAGCCCTCGATCGGGTTGATTTCGACGCGCAGCCGGGCGAGATTCACGCGCTGGTCGGCGAAAACGGCGCAGGCAAAACCACCCTGATGAATATTATCGCGGGGCGCTTGCAACCCGATTCCGGAGAGATCTTGCTCGATGGCGCGGCGATGCGCGCGGGATCGGCGGTGGGCGCGCTTGCGGCGGGAATCGCGGCGGTAAATCAGAGCCCAATGCTCTTCGAGCGTTTCACATGGGAGGAAAACCTCGCGCTCGGAAGTTTCGATACTGACGGCTTCGATCTGCTCGCCGTGGCGACGCGCGCCCGCGAGTTCGCCGGCAAACTAGGCTTCGTACTGCCGCCTGCGTCGAGCACGATCGAGCGCTGTTCGGTGGCCGAACGGGTGCGGCTTGAGTTGCTGCGCGCGCTGTCGTTCAATCCGCGCGTGCTGATCCTCGACGAACCCACCGGAATGCTCGCGCCCGGCGGACTCTCGCCGTTTCTCGAATTGCTCCGGCGCTTGCGCGGCGAAAGCAGAATAATCTTGCTCGTCACGCACAAGCTCGCCGAGGTGATGACCGTCGCCGACCGGATAACCGTGCTGCGCCAAGGCCGAATCGTTGCGCGCACCACGCCCGCCGAGACCTCGGAGGCCGCGTTGGCGCGCCTGATGATCGGCGAGCTTGCGCCAGCGCCCGCGGCGCCGAAATCCCCGCCCCTCGCGGGCGAGACTGCGCTGTCGATTGAAAACCTCTCGCTCGAACGTGACAGCGGCCGGGCGCTCGACGCTATCTCGCTCGTGCTCCGCCGGGGCGAGATAGCAGGAGTCGCGGGCGTAGACGGGAACGGGCAGAGTGAACTTGTCGAGGCGCTGGCGAGTCCTCACCGCGCGGCTTCCGGAACAGTGACCGTTGCCGGCTCGGCGGGGGCACCGCACGCGATCGCAGTGATCCCTGAAGATCGTGACCTCGACGGCCTCGTTCTCGACATGCCGCTGTGGGAGAACCTGCTGCTCGCCGCGCCAATTCGCGATC
>JAJZAG010000069.1 GCA_021799555.1 Deltaproteobacteria bacterium
TGATATTTAATCTCGCGACTCGCATTCCGATGCGTAACCAGGGACTCGCGCGGATACTGCTCTGTGGCGCGATTTCAGACGCTTATCAACGCGGATGCCGCAGCGTGATGATCAACACCGATCCCGATGACACTCCGATCAATTGGTACCGCCGCCTGGGCTTCGACGACGAGATTTATTGGGTCAGGAGCTACGCTTACCGCCGCTCGAGGTAGGGAGCTATTGCGCTCGCGCAATACCAAGGTCGGAATAGAGAGCGTCGAGGCTCGCGATCATCCGCGCGTCGTGGCGGCCCTCTTGCGATTCGAGCATCCCGTTGAATACGAGCGCGACTACGATCTTGCGCTGAGGATCCAGGAACCCGGTCGATGAGAAATAACCGGAGTGTCCCCAAGTCCGCCGCGAGCACCGGTTTCCTTACCACGTCGCGGCGTTGCAGTACCGCTTTGAATCAATCACAACGCCCAGCCCGCGATCGAGTGGATAGCCGAGAGTCCGGTCCCGCATTCCGACATCGTGCCGCCAAACGTTGGGGCCGGTCACATATTTTCTTCGTCGGCGTCGGTCGAGCCGAGCTTGCGATAGCTGTTGCGTTCGTCGTCGATGCGGCGCTGGGACTTCGCCTCGCGCTCCATGTCCTGCTGGCAATCGCGGCACAAGCGCGTAAACGGCATCGCGTTCAGGCGCTCCTCGGCGATCTCAAGACCGCACGAGTCGCACACGCCGTAGGTGTTGTCGGCAAGCCGATCGAGCGCGTCGTCGATCTGCTTGATTTTCACGCGCTCGCGATCGGACAGGATGAAATTGATCTCGCGATCGCGCTCTTCGGATGCGAGATCGTAGGTGTCCATCCCTTCGTCCTTGTTGCCCTCGCGCTCGGCGCGCAACTCGGTCTCGATTTCGCTGTGCAACTTGGACTTCATGTCCGTCAGATGCTCGCGCACCTTATTTAGAAACTTCTTGCGACTTGTGGCGGCGGGTTTTTTAGCCATGACTTGCCACCCTCTCCTCTTCGCCGGACCACAGACCGGCGACACTTCCGTGAAGATCGTAACTCTGGGCCTTCTCGATTCGTACGCGGACAAATTCGCCGGGTTCCGCCTCTCCCTTGAAAAAGACCGACCCGTCGATATCCGGGGCCTGCCCTGCCGTTCGCCCGCGCGTGCGCGTGGCGCGTCCAGGCAGCGGACCCTCAACCAGTACCTCCACGTCGCGGCCGACGAGGCCGCGATTTTTCTTGAGCGAAATGTCTGCCTGCGTTTCCATCAGGGCCGCCCGGCGCTCGCGCTTGACGCGCTCGGGAAGCTGGTCCGGCAGCTCGCCGGCGGCGGTATTTTCTTCGCGCGAGTAGGTAAAGACTCCCACCCGGTCGAATTCGATCTCGCGCACGAAATCGACCAGGCGTGCGAAGGCGGCGTCGGTCTCACCGGGAAAGCCAACGATAAACGAGGTGCGGAGCGCGACCCCAGGAATCCGCGCGCGGACCCGCTCGAGCAATTTCTTGAGCGCCGCGCCCGAGCGCTCGCGGCGCATCGCGCGCAAAATCGCGTCGTCCGCGTGCTGCAAAGGCATGTCGATATACTTCACGACATTGGGAAGTTCCGCGATCGTATCGAGCAACTCATCGGTCACGAAATTCGGATAGCAGTAGAGCAACCGAATCCAGTGCAGATCGTCGATCCTCGAAAGCTCGCGCAACAGCGCCGCAAGCGAGGTGCGCGAATCGAGGTCGCGGCCGTACGCGGTCAAATCCTGCGCGATAAGATTAATCTCGCGCACGCCGCTTGCGGTCAGCGCGCGCGCCTCGGCGGCCAGGTCTTCGAGCGGGCGGCTTTCATGACGGCCGCGGATTTTCGGGATGATGCAAAACGCGCAGGTATGATTGCATCCTTCGGAAATCTTCAAGTATGACGTGAAGAAATCCCCGGTCTTGATCCGCGGCGCCGTGGCGCGCGGCAGCAGATGCGCCGCCCCCGGATAGACCGTCGCGCGCGCCTCGGGCGCCTCGGTGCGGCGCAGCAACTCCGGAAGCTCGAGAAAATTTCCCGTGCCGACGAACACGTCGACCTCGGGGAGCTTCTCGCGAAGCTCTTCGCCGTAGCGCTGCGACAGGCATCCCGCGACCACCAGACGCTTGCCGGCTCCGCGATGCTTGACCTCGGCGGCGTCGAGAATCGCGTCGAGCGACTCTTTCTTGGCCGCCTCGATAAACGCGCAGGTATTCACGATCAGGACCTGCGCGTCTTCCGGGTCCAAAGTAATCTCGAAACCCGCCTGCGCGAGCGCCCCCAGCATCAGTTCGCTGTCGGCGAGATTCTTGGGGCATCCCAGAGTAAGAAGGTGAACTCTTTCCATGATCGGCCCTTTGCGGGGCATTTATTTCTACTCGCCGCACCCAAGCGAGGCAATCGGCGTGCCGGGAATGAGGCGCACTATTCGGGCGCCTGCGTCGGTGCGACGATATCGGCGCCCGCGGGGGCGGTGAATTCAAACTCCGAGTCGGCAATTTTTACGTTATCGCGCTGATCATGAAACTCAAGCGTGGTCGTATTGCCGAGTTGATCGGTGATTTTAATCCGCCCGATCGCGCCGCTTTTAGGTTCGATTCCGAGTTCAATTGTATTCCCGCCCTGCCGCGGCTTGAGCTCGACATAGGTCAGGCCGTCCGTGGGCGCGGCCTTCGGCGCCGAAGCGATAAAATCCTTGCGGATATTCCCTGCGCCGAGCAAAAACTCGGTCGCGCCGGGCGCGCGCAGCGCATCCTTGAGAGGAGTCTCCACTACCTGATTGAGGCCGGGGTCGTAGCTGAAGACGGTCTTGCCGTCGCTGACCAGAACTTCCTTGTTTGGCGGCGCGAAATCCCATCGCATCCTGCCCGGCTTGCGGAACGACACTGTTCCCTCGCGCGTCCTGACCGGAGCGCCGACCGGCGCAACCCGCTCCGTGAATTGCGCGCTGAACGATTGCGTTTGCTCATAATGCCGTTGCAGCGCGTCAAGCGTGGCGCCGAGCTTGGAGTCGGTCGTGCGCGTCGGGTTGGGCAGCGTCCGTGCGAATGCGGGCGCGGCGGCCGCAAGCGCGATCGCAGCGATAACTCCTCCGACACGCGCAAGCAGATGAATCTCTTTAGTTCGCGCCAATCATCACCTCGAAGCCTTCATAACCAAATGAAGCTGACCATCCCAGAATACATATTAAGTGTAGCGCAGATTCCGATCGAAGGCCGGAAAAATTAACGCCCGCTCGATGCTCTAATTCGCTGATCAATTTCCATTACCGGAACTTCCGCGCGTCGTATGCCCTACCGACGCGAAGCCGCCCCTTCGAACGCAACCGGTAACCCATAAGCGCAAGCCCGCCGATGCCAAGAACCTTCCGCAATCGCCAGCGGTGATCAGGCGCGAGCTCAACCTCGGTCGCAACCCGTTGCGCCGCTGCAAGGTGTAGCGCGTCAAGCGGCCGGAGGACTCGCGGGTCGAGCGTCGCCGCGGCATCAAGCAGAGAATCTTCCAGACGTATGAGATGAACCCGGTCGGGGACCAGTCGCGCTATGCGCAGGGCCGCAGGTCCGAGGTGACGAACGGCGCGGGGCACCTCGGTTCTCGGCGGCGTTCCGTTGGAGCATTCGAATCCCAACCGATTTCATGTGCGTCATTGTCGCACGTCGTGAAAAATCGGAAGAAAATATAGTTTCGTCCGGAAGGTAATGAATGTGACGCCTCGCTTTCGCCCGCTCCTCAAAGCTCGGCAAGCCACGCGTGACTCGAACGGAGCTGGTTCGTCCCGCGGAGATTCGCTAGCGTACGTCGCGCGCGCAGTGTCGTTCGGAGGAGATTTTCATGCAAGTAAGCAAAGAGTCAATCGATTTGGGGATCGTCGTGACCGACGAGAAAGCGGCGGTCGGTTTCTATCGCGACGGACTCGGCCTGGAATGGGACGGCGAGCTCGCGCTGCCAGGGGGCCGGATGTATCGCCTGAAATGCGGCACCACCGTCATCAAGCTGCTCAAGCTCGATCGCACCCCGACGGCCAAGCCGGCGCCCGGCGGCCCGATGGCCGGGCTCGGCTTGCGCTACTTCACGATCTCGGTGCCGGATATCCGCGGTCTGATCGCGCAACTCGAAGCCAAAGGCATCCGCGCAACCGTACCCGTCACGGAGTTCCGTCCGGGCGTGACGATCGCGATGGTGACCGACCCCGACGGCAATACGATCGAGTTTTTGCAGAATAGCGCGGCGTAGGACGAGCGACGTTGGGCAGAACTCGCGCCCGACTGCTGCGCAAATCCACAACGGGATCACTGACGGCTTCGACACCGCCGACCTTAGCGGCGCAAAGACGTTGCTCGCGGAGTCGCGCACCGCTCAGCTCGCGCCGCGCAGGCGGACTTCGCGCGGTTTGGCGCCGTCGGCGGGCATTACGATTCCCTCGCGCTCCATCTGCTCGACCATCCGCGCCGCACGATTGTAGCCGATTCGGAGCCGCCGCTGGATCATCGAGATCGAGGCCTGATTGGAGTCGAGGACGATCCTTACCGCCTCGTCGTACATCTCGTCGTGTTCGTCGTCGCCAATTCCTGCGCCGTCATCGCTGGGCGCCTTGGTCTCGAGGATCTCCATGCGATATTCGGGCGCGCCCTGCTCGCGCAGAAAGTCCGTCAGCTTGCGAATCTCGTGCTCGGACACGAACGGACCGTGCAGGCGGCGTAGTTTCGCCGTGCCCGGCGGCATGAACAGCATATCGCCCGCGCCGAGCAGCCGTTCGGCGCCGATCGAGTCCAGTATCGTGCGCGAATCTACCCGCGAGGTCACCTGAAATGAGATGCGCGCCGGCAAATTGGCCTTGATGATGCCGGTGATGACATCGACCGATGGACGCTGCGTGGCGAGAATCAGATGGATTCCGGCCGCGCGCGCCTTTTGCGCAAGGCGAGTGATATCGCGCTCGACGGTCTTGCCTTCGCTCAAGAGCAAATCCGCCAACTCGTCGATTACGATCACGATCTTGGGAAGTTTCTTGTGCTCGAAGGGCTCGGCCGCGGAATCGACGCTATGGCTTCCGCCTCCGGGCCCCGACGCCGCCTTGAGATCGGTGACCGACGCACCCGAGGCGAGCGCCTGATTGTAACCGTCGATATTGCGCACCCCGAGCTCACGCATCTTCATGTAACGGCTTTCCATTTCCTGCGTGGCCCAGAGCAGAACCGCCGCGGCCTTTTCCGGATCGACGACGACCGGGACGAGCAGATGCGGAATATTCTCGTACACCGACAACTCGAGCATCTTGGGATCGACCAGGATAAGCCGCACGTCGTCCGCCGTCGCGTTGAAGAGGATCGAGGCGATCATGGTGTGGATCGAAACCGATTTACCGGTGCCGGTTGCGCCGGCGATCAGCAAATGCGGCATCCGCGCAAGGTCCGCGGCGACCGGGCGTCCGGCGATATCCTTGCCGAGCGCGATCGTGAGCTGGCTCCCCTCGGCGGAAAATTCCTCGGCTTCGAGAATCTCGCGCAGATAGACGCGCTCGCGCTTGCGATTGGGCACTTCGATTCCGACCACCGCCTCGCCCGGCACCGGCGCCTGGATTCGCACGGCAGCAGCTCTGAGAGCCATCGAGAGGTCATCCGAAAGATTTACGATCTGGCTGACCTTGATACCCGAGCCCGGCTCGAATTTGTACATCGTGACCACCGGGCCCGGCTGCACCTCGGCGACCCGCCCTTCAACGCCGAAGTCGGCGAGTTTCTGCTCGAGCACACGCGCGCTGCGTTCGAGCGCGGCCTCATCGACCTGCGTATGTTCAGCCGGCGGCATATCGAGCAGAGACGGCGGCGGAATCTTATACGCGCCACGCGTGCGCGGTTTCGAGTTGGCGGCGTCTTTGCGCTTGTCGCGCGAAGGAATCTCGCGCAATTCAATCTTGCGCACCTTGAGCGGCGCGGGATGACCGTCGCCGTCCGGATCGTCGCCGCCGATTGCGTCGGACAGTTCCACAATCCGCACACCGCGATTCTCAGCACTCCCGAACTCGTCCTCGGCGGAACCGCGGCGCGATCGCGGGCGCAGCGATTGCGCCGCGGCGGCTGCGAGCTCGGTCGGCGCTCGCCGAAGCATCAGCGCGATCCCGCACACAACCGCCAGCATAACGGCGAGATATCCGCCCGCCAGATTCAGCGCGCCCGCCAGCACGCTCGCGATCGCAACGCCCAGCGCGCCGCCGAATTGCGCGTCGCGCAGGTCGAATAATCCGCCCGCGGTCGCAAGCGCGAGCATAATGATCGCACCGCCCGCGATCTCGCGCATCAGCGCCGCGACCGAAACCCGCGACCACACGCGAATCGCGAGCGCCGCGACGAGCAAGAGCATCGCGTACGACTGGTACCCGACGATCGCGCTGAGCGCGGCGGCGATCGCGTCGCCGACCGGCCCGCCTAAATTCGGCGTGCGTCCCACATCGAAGCAGATCAGGCTTGCCACCGCGAACGCGGCGACCGCAATCAAACCGAGCGCGGCTAGTTCGCGCGCAATCCGGCCACCCGGCTCTTGCGGCGACGCCGCGATCTCGGCCGGCTCGGGCGCCGCGGGAACCGGCGCGGCTTGCGGCGGGCTCTTGATACTTTTGCCGGCGATCGGAGTCAGACCTCCACGATCAGCGGAATCACGAGCGGGCGCCGGTCCAGCTCGTCGCTGAAGTAGCGGCGCACCGCGCGCGTCACTTCGTCCTTGAGCGCGATTTCACCCGCACCGATCGGGCCGCGATAAAGCGCGAGCCGCGCCGCGAGTTCCTCGCGCGCGCGGCGCATGTGCTCGGAAGTTCCGTTGCCGGTGACGAGTCCGCGCGAAACGAGATTCGGCGCCGCGATGATCTTCCCGGTCTTCGCCGACACGACTAGCACCGCGGTCACGGTTCCATCGCGCGCGAGAATTCTGCGTTCGCCGACGAGAGCCGGATCGCCGGGTTCGCCGCCCTCGATCACGACGCGGCCCGCCTCAACAGCGCGTCCGCGGCGCGCGCCCGCGCCGTCGAGGATCAGAGTATCGGCGTCCTCGAGCACAAAGCAGTTGCGCTCGGGAACTCCCGCTTCGATCGCGAGCGCGGCGTGGCGGCTTAGATGACGATATTCGCCGTGGATCGGAACAAAGTTGGCGGGACGCGCAAGCGAGATCATCTCGTCCAGCTCGTCTCGGCTCGCGTGTCCCGAGACATGCACCGGCGCGACGGATTCGTACATCACCTCGGCGCCCGCCTTGTAGAGGCGATTGATCATCGCGCCGATCGTGCGTTCGTTGCCGGGGATAAACCGCGACGAGAGTACGATTACGTCACCCGGTTCGAGCGCGACCTTAGGATGTGTTCCGGCCGCGACTCGCGCCAGTGCCGAGAGCGCCTCGCCCTGGCTTCCGCTGGCCAGGTAGGCAAGGCGATGCGGTTCGAGAAATTCGGCCTCGCCAGATTCGATAAAAGTTCCCGGCGCAAACGCAAGCTGGCCGGTTTCCGCGCCCAGCCGTACGCTTTCCGCCATCCGCCGTCCGAGCGGGACGACGCGGCGTCCGAACTCGCGCGCGACTTCCGCGGTCTGGCGGATCCGATGGAGATGCGATGAGAATGAGGAGAGAAAAAAGCGCCGGCGGGTGCGCGATACGATCTCGCGAAGAATCGGCTTGAGCGAACTCTCCGATACGGTGCGGCCCTCGCGTTCGACGTTGGTCGAATCGGACAGCAGCAGCGCCACGCCTTCGCGCCCAAGTTCGGCGAAGCGCTCGCGATCGAAACGCTGACCGTCAACCGGAGCGTCGTCGATCTTGAAATCGCCGGTATGGATGATTGTGCCGGCCGGTGTGCGAATCGCGAGCGCCATCGAGTCGGGCGTCGAATGCGTCACGCGAATAGGCTCGATCGTGAACGGCCCAGCCTCGAACGCGCGCCGCGGGTATATGGTGCGCAACTCGACGTCGGCGTCGATCGCGCCTTCGGCGATTCTGCGGCGCGCGAAGGCCAGCGTGACCGCGCTGCCATAGACGGGAACCTGGATGCGGCGAAGCAGATACGGCAGCGCGCCGATATGATCCTCGTGCGCGTGAGTAAGGACGATCGCGTCGAACTTGATCGCGCTGGAGGAAAGCCACGCGAGCTCCGGAATATAGACACCGGCGCCGAGGATCGGCTCCTCGGGAAACATCACACCGCAATCAATGATCACACCGTGGCCGGCGCATTCGAGCACCATCAGGTTAAGCCCGATTTCGCCCAACCCGCCGAGCGCAACGACTCTGACCGCAATGGCTGTGGAAGTGCTTGCCGCCATCACCCTGTCCACCCGTCCAACCGCACAGCTAAGAAGTATATAGGGTTGAAAATGGGGCCGAAAGGCCGAATGCCGGTCAATTCCCGCGTCAGGCAGTGCGCCTGTTCACAAGCTTTTGGCGCGTCGCTTGCCTTGGGGGCGGGCGGGGATTACGTTTCGCTTGCGGAGGTGGAGTTCGATGTCGGTGAACAAAGTGATCTTGATCGGCAATCTCGGGAAGGATCCCGAGATTCGATACACCGCCTCGCAGCAGGCGGTCGCCAACTTCACGATTGCAACCTCCGAACGCTATACCGATCGCGGCGGCGCCAAACAGGAACGCACCGAGTGGCACAATATCGTGGCGTGGGGCAAGACAGCGGAGCTATGCGGCCAGTACCTGAAAAAGGGACGCCAGGTCTATATCGAAGGACGCCTGCAGACACGCAATTACGAAGCGAAAGACGGCAGCGGCAAGCGCTACGTGACTGAAATCGTTGCGCAGACGGTGCAGTTCCTGGGCGGACGTTCCGGCGGCATGGGCGACGAAATCGGCGAACCGCGCGGTCCCGCCGCCAGTGCGGGCGCCAATCGCGGCGCGGCGGTGGACGATATCGCTCCGATGGAAGACGAGGACATCCCCTTCTAGCTCGACACCGGCCGCATCAATCGATACGGCGCAGCCGCGGCGGCGGCAGTGGCGTTTCGCGCGGAGCCCCGAGCGCGATCGCGAAGAAATCGGCGAGCGCGCGGCGGAACTCCGCGACTGCGAGATTCATGTGGACGTCGTGGAATCCGTCGAGCTTCTCGGATGCCTTCGCGTAAAGCGCCATCGCGCCCTTACGATTTCCGCGCTGCGCGTGCAGAATCGCGGCGGCGGCTTGGATCAGTCCCTGATAGAAGCGTTTGTCATCGCCGTGCGTGCGCTTCCACACGTGCTCCCACGCCTCATGGCTTTCGAAGAAGCGGCCGGCGTTGAAGAGATCGATCCCGTCGTAAAACCATTCGCGATCGGACTTGCGCGCCATCACGCGCAAGCATAACCGATCGTGCGGCGCGGCGTACGGGTGCGCGGGCTAGTTCTTTTTCGCGCCGGGTTCGAGCTCGACCTGGCAGGGTTCGAGGATACGGACGACCATGTTGTAGAACGCGACGTTCTGCACCAGCTCCATCATCCGGCGCGTGTCGAGAAATTCCGTACACGCGCTCCACGCCGCGTCGCTGACGCGAACCTTCCCGGTCGCCTCGGCGGCGTAGCGAATCACGGCGCGCTCCCGATCGGTGAACGCCGATGACTTTTCCCATTCGGCGAGCGCACGGAGCTGATCGCGCGTGACGCCGACGCGCAACGCGAGGTTCCAGTGATGCGTGAATTCATACTGCGCATCCGCGATTCGCCCGACGGTCAGGATTGCCAGCTCGCGCAGCTTCGGATCGAGCGCGGTGCGATTGCGCAGCTCTCCGCCGAGCGCGAGAAACCGCCGCAGCAGACCCGGCGTGTGCGCCAGCGTGCGGAAGATATTGCCGACCGGAGTGCCGCGCTCGCGGATCAGATTATCGAAAATCTCGCGATCGGCTTCCGGGAGATCTTCACGGTTCAGGTATGAAACACGCGCCGCCATGACTATCGTCCTCCGCGATCACGCGAACAGCATCTCCGACATCGCGCCGCCGGGCGGGATCATCGGCATCACCACCTCGTCCTTCGGGATTACCACATCGATCAGCACCGGCCCCGGCGCCGCGAACGCTTCGCGCATCGTCTTGGCGAGATCTTTGGCGTGTTCGACGCGGAAGCCGTGCGCGCCATAGGCGTCGGCCAGCTTGACGAAGTTCGGCACCGACATCGCCGAGTACGAGTAGCGCTCCTGGTAGAATTTCTCCTGCCATTGCCGAACCATCCCGAGGAAGTAGTTGTTCAGGATGATCACCTTGATATCGACGCCGTACTGCACCGCCGTGCCGAGCTCCTGGATGTTCATCTGGATCGAGCCGTCACCGGAAATCACCACGACTCTCTTGTCGGGCGCGGCGAATTTCGCGCCGATCCCCGCCGGCAATCCGTAGCCCATCGTGCCGAGTCCGCCCGAGGTCAGCCACGAGCGCGGATTCTCGAACCCGAACATCTGCGCCACCCACATCTGATGCTGTCCGACGTCGGTCGCGACGATCACGTCGCCCTTGGTGATTCCGTACAATTCCTCGATCACCTGGTAGGGCGAGATGAGGCCGTCCTTGCGCCCGTCCCGGGAGTTCTCGTACAGCGGCTTGTCTTTTTTCCACTGAAGAATCTGCTGGTGCCATTTCTGCCACTCGGCGCGCTTCTTCGCGATACTCTCGCGGCCCTTGACCGACGCGAGTATATCGACCAGCACCGACTTGATATCGCCCACGATCGGGATATCCACTTTGACGTTCTTCGAGATCGAGGACGGGTCGATATCGATATGGATAATCGATTCCGCCTTGGGCGCGAAGTCCGCAATCCTTCCGGTCACGCGATCGTCGAAGCGCGCACCGACGGCGATCAGGCAGTCGGTGTTGGTCACCGCCGTGTTGGCGCCATACGACCCGTGCATCCCGAGCATCCCGAGCCGCAGCGCGTCGGACGCAGGCATCGAGCCCAGCGCCATCAGCGTCTCGGTGACCGGAATTCCCAGTCCGCGCGAGAGCTCGCGCAGCTCCGCCGCGGCGCCTGACCATTGCACGCCGCCGCCCACGTAAAAGAGCGGACGCGAGCTGTGCTCGATCGCTTCGACGGCGCGCTCGATCTGGCGCGGATTTCCGCGGATCGTTGGCTTGTAACCGCGCAGCTCGACCTTGTCCGGAATCTTGAACGAATGCTCCGCCGTCTGCACGTCCTTGGGCAGATCGACCACCACCGGACCGGGCCGTCCGCTGCCTGCGATATAGAATGCTTCCTTGATAATCCGCGCTACGTCCCTTACGTCCTTGATCAGGTAGTTGTGCTTGGTGCAAGGCCGCGTGATTCCGACGATATCGGCTTCCTGGAACGCGTCGTTGCCGATCAGCGAGGTCGAGACCTGCCCCGTGATGACTACCATCGGAGTCGAGTCCATGTAGGCGTCCGCGATTCCGGTGATCGTGTTGGTCGCGCCCGGTCCCGACGTGACCAAGACCACGCCCGGCTTGCCGCTGACGCGGGCGAAGCCTTCGGCCATGTGGGTTGCGCCCTGCTCATGGCGGACGAGGACATGCTTGATTTTCGAGTCGAGAAGCGCGTCGTAAGTTGGAAGGATCGCGCCGCCGGGGTAGCCGAAGATCACATCCGCGCCTTCGGCGATCAGGGTTTCGATTACGATTTGTGCGCCGGTCAGTTTTTTCATCGAGCAGCCGCCATTGATGGTGCAACGCCTCCGGAGCATCCAAGGTATATCACGTGGCCGAAGGGTACAACTTCGCGTCCTCGCAGCCGCGGCGCGCTCCGCGGTGGCGCGGGGCTTCGCGTCCGGCGCGTCGCGATGGGTTCGTTTCAAGGATTTCGCGCACGCGCTGTTTGGAAATCCGGTCGTGCGGCTTGCGATTTTCGCGATCCCGATGGCTTCGAGGCGGTATTTTTGGCGCCGCTTCCCGGCTCCGGAAGCCGGATCGAGAAGCCCCGGCGCGAGCGATAAATTTTGGCCGCGGCGCTCGCCGGCGAAATCGATCCCACGCAAGCATACAAACCACCGGCGCGACTCCGCCGCGCGCTCCATTCGGGCGGCGTCGCTCGGACGGCGCGCGGAGAAATCGGAGAGCCGCCCCGTCAGCCGCGCGGCGGCAAAAGCTTGACCGTCGGGCGCTTTTGCTTCCCCATCCACACGAACATTATCGCATCATCGCCGCGCGCGCATAAGGCTGAACTGTTCAGCCATGAACTAATGTGGCTATCGCCCTAACGAGCGTTAGATTAGCGGCGGCGACGCGCCGCGGCGCGCCGCGGCGCGCGGGCTCTGGGCCGTTCAAAACAGGCTCTGCGCGAGCGGTTTGCGAGCGCCGGCGCCCGCTCCGCGGGCGGCGATTCCCGGTTGCACCCGGCGCGTGAAAACGGCGGCTCGTTGGTAATCTCAAGTAGCGCTTTAACTCTTCGTAGGCGCGAATCCGGGCCGATACCCGCGCGCCGATCATCGTCAGCTGCTGGCGCGGCGCATTCGTGGTTGACGGCCCGTGACCTGGACCGTTACGCGTTAAGGCTTGAAGAGTGACCTGCCGCGGATTAGAGCCTGAAGCGTAAGACGCGGCGCTTGGTGGCGGATTCTGTAAACCGTCAGTCAGGGAGGAGCGACTAATACTGCGCGGACTTCGGACTTCGGCGGAGAATCTATCGAAGAATCTACCAAGGTCGGCGGACGGAAAGTTAGCAGTGATGGCGCTCGGTCTGGGCGCATTAAGCTTTATGGCGGCGGCGTGCGGAAACTCGAGTTCCGGTCCCGCGCCCAAGCCTAAACCCAAATCGCACTTGTCGGGCACGGTTGAAGGCGGGACGACGCCGATTACGGGCGCGACGGCCAGCCTCAATGAAGTCGGGGATAGCAGCTAGGGCGTCGGCGCGACGAGTCTCGCCACCGCGACCACCGATTCGACCGGCGCTTTCACGCTGAATTACCGCGCGCCAAAAGTCCCCGTGGTGCTTTATCTTGTGGCGTCGGGCGGCAACGCCGGAGCGGGAACCAACTCGGCGATCGAGATGGCGGCGGTGGCGGGTCTTTCGACCGCGCTGCCGGCTTCGGT
>JAJZAG010000422.1 GCA_021799555.1 Deltaproteobacteria bacterium
AATCGCGCGCTCTCCGCCGGATGGCCGAAGATTCAAGGCTACGGCCTTGCAAAGGCGCTCAAGTGGATTCGCCTCTGCGGCGGTGCGCCGGTGGCTTCGGGAGCCGACGGCCTGGGGCACGTTCAGTTCATCCGCAACGAACGGCCCGAGGTTTATGCTCGCACGCATAAATTCCTGGAGCCGATGGACTATCTCAACCTGCGCCTGACCGGGCGCTTCGCAGCGTCGTTCGGCACGATGTTCACATACTGGGCGACGGATAATCGCGATCCAAATCGAATTGACTACTCGCCAGCGTTACTCGAAATATCCAATCTCGAGCGCGCCAAACTGCCCGATTTATTTCCACCCAATCATGTGCTCGGCACGCTCAAGCCCGAAGTCGCCGACGAGCTTGGGCTCGCGCGCGAGACCCGCGTCGTGATGGGCTCGTGCGACCTGCAAGCGGCGACGATCGGCGCGGGCGCGGTCGAGGATTTCGAGGGTTATTTCTATATCGGCACGACCGCGTGGATGAGCTGCCACGTCCCCGCCAAGCGCACCGATCCGGTGCACATGCTCTCGACGATGCCTGCGGCGATCGCCGGGCGCTATATCGTCACCGCCGAGCAAGGAGTCGCCGGGCGATGCCTCGAATTTCTGAAGGACATCCTCTATCCCGGCGCAGACGCTGACGCATACGACGAGATGAACGCGCTCGCCGCCGCGATTCGTCCGGGCTGCGACGGGCTGATCTTCACGCCGTGGCTCGGCGGCGTGATGGCGCCGGCGGAGGATGCCGCGACGCGCAGCGCATTCTTGAATCAGACGATGCGCACGACGCGCGGCCATTACGTGCGCGCCGTGATGGAAGGAATCGCGTTCAACCTGCGATGGCTCAGAGGCTACGTGGAAAAGTTCATCGGCCATCCGTTCGAGAAGCTGGCGTTTATCGGCGGCGGCGCAACTTCCAATCTTTGGTGCCAAATCCTTGCCGATATACTCGGCTGCCCGATTCGGCAGGTCGCTAATCCGCGCAACGCGAATGCGGCGGGAGCCGCGATGGCTGCGTTCGTGGCGCTCGGCGCGATCGAAGCGCGGCAAATTCCGGCGCTGGTCAGGATTGCGCGCATCTATGATCCGATCGGCGATAATCGCAAACTATATGACGCGCGGTTTCGCGAATTCATGGAAATCTACCGCCGCAACCGCGCGATTTATCGGCGCCTGAATGCCGACGCTTCCGGCTGAGCGCAAGGAGCCGCTTCGATGGCTAAAACTTCGAATCCGAAAAACACGGCGCCGCGTGCGCGGACCGAACGCCGGCCGCATCTGCTCGAACTCGAAAAGCATCGCGCTATCCCAACACGCGGCCAACCACCGGCGGAAATCTTGCGCGACTTGAAGACGATCGCTCGCGAGGAAAACTCGCGCTGGCAGACCGGCCAGGTTTCGGGCACTTACTATCACGGCGGCATGGAGCACTACGCATTCCTCAACAAGGTCTTTTCGCTCTACTCGCACGTCAATATCCTCCAGCGCGATATGTGCCCGAGCGGCACCAGGTTCGAGGGTGAAGTAATCGCGATGACGGCGCGGATGCTCGGGTCGGAGGCCGCGCGCGAGCGCAATGCCGCCGACGAAGTCTGCGGCGCGATTACTTCGGGCGGCACCGAGAGCATCATCATGCCGATGCTCGCGTACCGGGAGCGGGCGCGCGCCGAAAAAGGAATCACCGCGCCCGAGATGGTCGTGCCCGACACGATCCATCCCGCTTTCTCGAAAGGCGCGCATTACTTCGGAATCAAGCTGGTGCGGATTCCGGTCGGCGCCGATTACCGCGCAAATGTCGGCGCGATGCGCGAGGCGATCGGACCCAATACGATCGCGATCGCCGGCTCGGCTGCGAATTATCCTCACGGCCTAATCGATCCGATCGAGCGGCTGTCGGAATTGGCGCTCGAGGCGGGCGTCGGCTTGCACGTCGATAGCTGCTTCGGCGGTTTCATTCTGCCGTGGATCGCTAAACTCGGTTATGAGGTACCGGCCTTTGATTTCAGCCTGCCGGGCGTCACCTCGATGTCGTGCGACACGCACAAGTGGGGCTACGGGTTGAAAGGCGCGTCGGTGGTTTTGTTCCGCAACAAGCAGCTCCGGCGGCGGATGTACTTCGCGCAAACCGACTGGCAGGGCGGGCTGTACGCGTCGCCAACCGTCGCGGGCAGCCGGTCGGAGGGAATCAGCGCCTCGACCTGGGCCGCGATTATCGCGCTCGGGGAGGACGGCTATCTGAAGGCGACGCGCCGAATCATGAAAGCGGCGGATACGATCAAGGCGGGAGTCGCAAAGATTCCTGAGCTCAAGATCATCGGCAAGCCGACCTACTGCATCGCGATCACCTCGGAAGCCGTCGATATCTACCACGTCAATGATTTCATGGGGTCACGCGGATGGCGTTTGAACGGTCTGCAAAAGCCGCCGGGGTTCCATATCTGCGTCACGCTGCCGCAAACACTTCCGGGCGTTGCCGCGCGCTTCGTGCGCGATATTGCGCAGGCCGTCGAGTATGCCAAACAGCCGCACGCAAACCCACCCGCAAGCGGCGCGCTTTACGGCGGTGGTGCAACGGCGTTAGCGCCCGGGATGGTTGAC
>JAJZAG010000070.1 GCA_021799555.1 Deltaproteobacteria bacterium
TGGCGGCGACTGCGCGGCCAATGCCTACTACATAGTCAATAACTATAATCCCGCCTACCTTGGCACCGGTCAGGAGCTGTATCAGGGCGGAGCGAACGATTTCACGATTCCGCCGAGCACGCAGCCGAACCTTGGCCTCATGCTGAGCGCGCATAACGTGTCGTGGAAATACTATGGAGAAGGATGGGCCAACGGCGCTGAAACGGGCGAAGAGATTCCCGGCGCCGGCGGTTACTGCAATATCTGCGACCCCTTTCTCTACTCCAAGCAGATCATGACCAGTCCCGCACTGCGCCAGAACCTGACCGGGATTCATCAACTTTATTCCGATATTCAGTCCGGCGCGCTTCCCGCGGTGTCGATTGTGAAGCCTGACGGCTTCCTCGACGGCCATCCGGCGTCTTCGAAGTTCGAGTTGTTCGAGGCCTTCTCGCACAAGATTATCGACCTGGTGCAGGCGAATCCGAAGCTATGGGCGGACACCGCGATCGTGATCACCGTCGACGAAGGCGGCGGCTACTATGACTCCGGATATATCCAGCCGATCGACTTCTTCGGCGACGGCACGCGTATCCCGATGATTGTCGTGTCGCCGTTCTCGGCGGGCGGCCGGGTCGTGCATGACTACTACGACCATGTATCATTCGCGAAGTTCGTGGAGGCCAATTGGCGTCTGCCGGTCATTTCGGCCTCGAGCCGCGACAACCTGCCGAACCCAACCGCGGCTCTGAGTAATCCCTACGTTCCGGTCAATGCTCCGGCGATCGGAGATCTGATGGGGATGTTCAACTTCTCCGGACGTGGTCAGGGCGGGGGCGACGGCGGCGGCCGACAACACCGCAACGCACGCCAATAGATTACCCAGGCAATCGAGTCTTCCATCATCGAGGCGCACCTCGGGGCGGCCGGATCTTTGCCGGCCGTCCTCATTTTTGGCCTGCTATCCTCGGTGGTCCGCGCCCTGGCGCTGGGTGATTGCGCGTGCCCGCTCGATCTGGCAGTTTTCCAATTCGAGCGAAGCTCTCATGCGATGTCCGACGTGCAAGAGGCCGGTTGACGCGACGGCGCGCAATCCGTTTCGGCCGTTCTGCTCCGAGCGATGCCGGATGGTCGATCTCGGCACTTGGGCGTCTGAGGAGTACCGCGTCGCCGGCGGCAAGGCCGAAGACGACTCCGAGCATCCCGATGACCGGATGAAAGATGACCGAGTGCAAGCCGACGACCGGATCAAAGAAGCGCGGCTGAAAAAGCCCGGCCTCAACTGAGTCGCGATGCCGCACAAAGAGTCCGCCGCGCCGAAGATTCATCCCTCGGCTGTGGTCGGCCCGGAAGTCGAGCTTGGCCCCGGCGTCGAGATCGGGCCGTTCTGCATGCTCGACGGCCGCGTAAAGCTTGGCGCGCGCACCCGGCTCATCGGCCACGTGACGATCTTCGGCGACACCGAAATGGGCGCCGACAACGTCGTGCATCCGACCGCCGTTATTGGCGACGAGCCGCAGGATCTTTCCTACAGCGGAGCGCCTCGCCAGGTCCGGATTGGCGACCGGAATATCTTTCGCGAAGGCGCGACGGTGCATCGCGGATGCGAAAAGGGCCTCGTCACGACAATCGGCAGCGACAACTTCATCATGCACAACGCGCATATCGGCCACGATTGCCGCGTCGGCGATCAGACCATTATCGCTGGAGGTGCGCTGCTGGCGGGATGGGTGCAAGTCGGCGACCGCGCGCTCGTGTCCGGCAACTGCGTGGTGCATCAATTCACGCGGATTGGACGCCTCGCGTTAACCCGAGGCGGCTCGCGGATGAGCAGGGACATCCCGCCATTCTGTATCGTGGACGGAGTGCATACTTTGCGGGCGATCAATGTTATTGGGCTCAGGCGCGCGGGTTTTTCGGCGCCGGCCATCGCCGCGCTGCGCCGCGCCTTTACGGCGCTCTTTGGCGCTCGCCAGAACCTTCGGCTGGCGGTCGAGCGCTTGCTCAGCTCCGGGCCGCCTACGCCGGAGGTCGCCGAGATGATGGAATTTATCCGCGCAAGCAGGCGCGGGGTCGCGTTCGGGCCGCGCGCCGCGCGAAATGGCGAGTTCGAGCAATAGCGCAATGCGAAATTGGGCTGGCTTGCCCGATATCAACGGTCCGGATAATGATCATCCATGCGTTTTCGCCTGCGATTTGTGATCGGTACCGCGCTGGTCGCCGGTGCGATTGTGTATCTGATCACGACCGCGATTCGAAACACTTCCGAGTATTATCTGACCGTAAATGAAGTCGCCGCGCGTCAGGGTCAGCTCGTCGGCCAGCCTTTGCGGGTTGCCGGCCGCGTCAGGCCCGGAACGATCCAGTGGGATCCGACAACGCTCACGCTAAAGTTCGCGATGGTCGAGATACCCGACCCGAATGCGAATCCGGTGGTCAAGCAAGTATCGGCCGCCGACCCGGCGTCGTATTCCGTGACCTGCACCGGCGAGCCGAAACCGGATATGTTAGCCGATAACCGCGACGTGATCGTCGAAGGTAAACTTGACCGGTCCAGGCATATTACGGCCACCGAGGTCCTTACAAGTTGCCCTTCCAAGTACAAGCCGGCGCAAGCAAAATAGGATGCGATGCCTGATTTAGGCCGACTTGCCCTCGCGATCGCGTTTGTACTGGCGATCTATTCGATCTGCGCAAACGTTTTCGGCGCGCGACGCTCACGGCCCGAGTTTGTCGCGAGCGCGCGCCACGCGCTGTGGTCGATGTGCGCGATGGTGACGATCGCGGTCGCGGCGCTGTGGACGGGGCTCTTGAGTTCGGACTTTTCGCTTGAGTATGTCGCTTCGTACTCGAGCACCACGCTTCCCACCGCATATAAAATCACCGCGCTATGGGGTGGTCAGCAAGGCTCGCTACTGCTCTGGACTTGGCTGCTGACGATCTTTACCTCGATCGCTGCGTTTCAGAGCAGGCGGCGTAATCCCGAGATTGCGCCCTATGCGATGGCGGTGCTGGCGGGGGTCGCGATTTTCTTCCTCGGGATGCTGAACTTTGTGACGCGGCCGTTCGACCTGCTGCCGGTGATTCCGGCGCAGGGCACGGACCTGAATCCATTACTGCAAAACTACTGGATGGCGATCCATCCGCCGTCGCTTTACACGGGATACGTCAGTTCGACAGTTCCGTTCGCGTTCGGAGCGGCTGCGCTGATCACCGGCAAGCTCGACGACGGATGGATTCGCTCGACGCGGCGCTGGGCAATCTTCTCGTGGTTCTTCCTGACGCTCGGTAACCTGTTCGGCGCACGATGGGCATATGAAGTCCTCGGATGGGGCGGCTATTGGGCGTGGGATCCGGTCGAGAATGCCGCTTTCATGCCTTGGCTCGTGATGACGGCGTACCTGCACTCGGTGATGATCCAGGAGCGCAAGGACATGCTGAAGGTGTGGAACCTTGCGCTGATCGGGCTGGCTTTCTCGCTGACGATTTTCGGCACGTTCATCACACGCAGCGGCGTGATCTCCTCGGTGCATTCGTTTACTCAATCGGGGCTGGGTCCGTATTTCCTGACCTTCCTTGCCTTTATCGTGACCGCCTATACGGGGCTGCTCATCTTTCGCGCCAGAGAGTTGCGCAGTCCCGCCGAATTCGAGTCGTACCTGTCACGCGAGGCGGCATTCCTGTTCAACAACCTGATGCTGATCGGAATCGCGTTCGCGGTCTTTTGGGGGACGATCTTCCCGGTGCTTTCGGAAGCGGTGCGCGGGGTGAAGATCACCGTCGGGCCGCCATTCTTCAATAGCGTTGCGGGGCCGCTCGCGCTTGGGTTGATTTTCCTTATGGGCGTGGGGCCGCTTATCGCGTGGCGGCGCACGACCACGAGCAACCTGGTCAAAAGTTTCGCTGCGCCTGCGATTCTCGGCGTCGCGACCGGAGTTGTCGCAGCCGCTGCGGGACTGCGCGAATGGTACGTGCTGACCGCCATTTCCCTTGCCGCCTTCGTGTTCGGCACGATTATCGTCGAGTTCCGTCGCGGCGTCAGCGCGCGCCGCCACATGCTGGCCGAGCCTGCTCCCAAGGCGCTGGTCAACCTGGTCGCGAAGAACAATCGCCGCTACGGCGGATACATAATTCATGTTGGCGTGATCGTCGCCTTCGTCGGGATCGTCGGCTCGTCGTTTTTCAAGACCGAAGTCAAGAAGAGCGTTCGCGAAGGCCAGAGCTTCTCGATCGGCGCCTACCAGCTTCGTTATCTCGGCCTTGATGAAGATGATACCGCCCACATGGAAACCGCGACCGCCCGCGTCGAAGTCTCGCGCGATGGCCGCGTCGTCGCCGAGATGACGCCCGCGAAGCTCTTCTACAAGCGCGAGCAGCAGCCCGCGACCCGCGTCGCGATTCGCTCGACCCCGGTCGCCGATCTGTACATCGTGCTGGCCGGTCTGGAACCGAATGGCAATCAGGCCACCTTCGAAGTTTTCCTGACGCCGCTGGTTTTTTGGCTGTGGGCGGGGGGTCTGTTGATGGCGCTCGGCACGGTGGTCGTGATGTGGCCTAATGTGCGCGAGCGCGCCGCGATCGCGTCAGCCGTGAGTCGCGCCGCGCCGATCGCTATTTCCGGCGAGGCCGCGCCCGGCGGAGAATGATAATGCGCGCGCGAAGTAATCGATGGCTCGCGATTGCCGCGCCGCTGATTGTCTTCGCGACGCTCGGAGCCTATGCGGTTGCGGCCACCAGGCCTACCGTCGAACAGGTTGCGCAGAGGCTCACCTGCCAATGCGGATGCGGCCTGACGGTCGCGAACTGCAACATGCCCACGTGCAGCTTTTCGGTTCCGACGCGCCATCACATCCGCGATCTGATCGCACAGGGAAAATCCCAAGTCGAAATAATCGCATTTTACCGCCATAAATATGGCGAGAAAGTTCTTTCTGCTCCAACCACCGAAGGCTTCAACCTGCTTGCGTGGATCACTCCGTTTGGCGCGATGCTCGCCGGCGCCGTAGTGATAGTCTTCACCGCCCGCAGATGGCGCCGTAATCCTGTCGAGACGCCATCGCCCGCTCCGGTATCCGATCCGATGGACGAGCCACGCTTCGATCCCGAGCTGCGCCGCAAGCTTGCCGAAGACTTGAGGAGGGGCGGCTGAGCGATGCTCTACCTTGCCGCCGTGTTGATTGTGGCTGGCGTCGCAATGTTCGTGGCGGCGCCGCTCGCGGGCGGGCTGTTGCCCTCGCGCCGTCGAAAAACCGCCGATCTTGACGCTGAGCGCCTCGAGCATCAGCGCGGCCTCGCCGTGCAGGCGCTGCGCGAGCTGGATTTCGACCGCGAGATGGGCAAGCTTGCCGACGCTGACTACGAAGCACTGCGCGTCACCCTCGAAACCCGCGCGCTCGAGGCGATGAAGTCGCTTGAAGCGCTCCAGCGCAAAGCCGAAGACGAGCGCCGCGCCGACGCGCCGCCCGCGCCCAAAGCGCTGAAGCCCGCTTTGCACGTTGAGCCCGCGCGCGGCGCTGAAGTTCCGCGTGTCCCTCAATATCCTGCCGTCGCGTCCGTGCGCCCGATCGCTTCCGCGCCGCGCAGTTTGCGCTTCTGCCCTCAGTGCGGCAACCGCACGATTGCCGACGCGCGATTCTGCGCCGAATGCGGCCTCGCGCTTCGCCCCGCCGGCCGCGCCACCGGCTGGAACGACTGATGCTCCCGCCGGCCGTCGAGACTCGTGCGCTTGGCAAGAGCTTCGGCCTTGTTCCGGTGCTGCTCGACGTCGATCTCCGCGTCGCCTCCGGACGCGCCGCGGTGATTATCGGCGGCAACGGCGCAGGTAAATCGACCCTGCTCGCGATATTGGCCGGAGTCTCGGCGCCGAGCAGCGGCAACGCGCTTATCTTCGGGCAGGAATCGCACCGGCTCGCCGCCGACACGCGCCGGAATATCGCGATGCTGTCGCATCACAGCTTCCTCTACCCGAATCTCACCGCGCTCGAAAATCTCGAATTTTACGCCTCTCTCTACGGAGTCAGAAATCCCCACGATGCCGCCTATGAGTGGCTGACGCGCGTCGGTCTGGCGAATTTTGCCGGCGAGCGGGTGCGGAGGTTCTCGCGCGGGATGGAGCAGCGACTCGCCGCGGCGCGCGCAATGATAGCCGCGCCGATGCTGCTCTTGCTCGACGAGCCGTTCGGCGCGCTCGATTCAGCCGGCGTTGCGATCATGACCGACCTGATCCGAACCGAACTGGCGCGCGGATGCGCCGTCGTCGCAAGCGCACACGCTCCGATGAAGTTCGACGGCGTTGACCTCGATCAATACGAAATCCGGCGCGGACGGCTCATCCCGCTCAGCGATCACGCCGAACCGCCGCGCGCAAGCCGCCTGCGCGCATTGTTGGGACGGCAAAATCAATGACCGCTTTTGTCGCCGTGCTGTCGAAGGACCTGCGCCTGGAGCTGCGCAGCGGGATGAGCACGATCGCGATGGTCGCGCTCGCGATGCTGGTCCTGGTGGTGCTGGTCTTTGCGCTCAATCCCGGCGTCGCGCGCGGTCCAGAGGCTGCCGCCGGTGCGCTGTGGATCGCGCTGGTATTTGCCGGGATGCTCGGCGCGTCGCGCGCACTTCTGGCCGAAAATGAAAACGCCTGCATCCGCGCGTTGCTGATGAGCCCGATCGACCGCGCGACACTGTTTGCGGCGAAACTCGCCGCGGCCGCGATTTTTATGATGGTCGCGCTTGCCGCCGGTGTCGTCCTGACCGTGTTGTTTTTCAATTTGAATTTTTCCGGCGCGCTCGTGCGGCTCGCGCCGATTCTGGTCCTCGGCGTGATCGGCTTCGCCGCGCTGGCGACCCTTCTCGCCGCGATCTCCGGACGCGCGCGCGGCGGCGAGCTGCTCTTGCCGCTGTTGATCGTCCCGCTGTTCGTGCCGGCGCTGATTGCCGGCGTCCGCGCCGCCGGCGCCGCGCTGTCCGGAGCCCCGATGGCGACAGCGCGCGACTGGATCGGTATCCTCATCGCGTTCGACGTGCTGTTCGTGACCGCAGGCTACCTGCTGTTCGAACACGTGATCGGAGAAGAGTAAAGGCGTATCGGCGTGGATAAGAGGCTCGGTAATTTTCTCGGCGCCGCGACGCTCGTGCTGACAGCGGTGTCGTTATGGATGGTTTTCGCGTGGGTGCCAACTGAGGCGGAACAGGGAATCGTCCAGCGCATCTTCTACTTCCACGTGCCGCTCGCGTGGGTCGCGTTCGCCTCGTTCGCGATCGTCGCGGTCGCGGGAATTTTTTACCTATGGCTTGGCGGCCAGATTTGGGACGATCTGGGCTATGCCGCCGCGGAAATCGGGATGCTGTTCTGCACGTTGATGATGGTTACCGGGTCGCTGTGGGCCAAACCGATTTGGGGAACCTGGTGGACCTGGGACTCGCGGCTTACGACCTCGTTCGTGCTATGGCTCCTTTACGGCGGATACTTGATCATGCGCGCGATGCTCGAGGAGTCCGAACAGGTTGCGCGTTTCGCGGCGGTGGTTGGAATCGTCGCCGCGCTCGATGTGCCCGTCGTGATCGTGTCGGTGAGGCTCTGGCGCACGATTCATCCTGCCGTGCTGGTGACGCGCCAAGGCGGCCACGGCCTCGAGGATCCCCGCATGGTCGTCACGCTGCTGGTGTCGATAACGGCGTTCACCCTGATGTTCGCGTGGCTGCTGATGACCCGACTTGCGGTTTTGCGCGCGCGGACGCGAAGCATCGAACTGGCGAAGGCGATCGCGATGGCGGAGTTTCGCGCGGGACGCGCATAGGCGGGGCGCCGAAACTGTCATCGCGGGCAGAATTTCTCCTACGGAATCGAAGATGGATAATTTCGCATACCTGTTTGCCGCCTACACCGCGATTTTCGCCGCGATTTTCCTCTACGTGATGTTCATCTGGAACCGCCAGTCGCGCCTCGATCAAGAGCTGCGCGCTCTGGAATCGAAACTCGCTGCGCTAACCGCGGCCTCCGACGATGCACCCGAACCTGAATCTGAAAAATCCGTGTAATCCGCGCATTATCGCCATGCTCACTTGCGCCGCGCCGCTTCGCGCCCATCTTGAATAGCTTGATAGCCTGAACCAAACTCTGCGCAATGGAATTCCGCGACTACTACAAAACCCTCGGCATCGAACGCAGCGCCACCGAAGCCGAAATCAAGAGCGCCTACCGCAAGCTCGCACGTAAATTCCATCCCGACGTCAATCCCAACGACAAGGAAGCTGAAAAGCGTTTCAAAGAAATAAACGAGGCCTACCAGGTCCTGTCCGATTCCAGCAAGCGCAAGAAATACGACGAACTGGGCGCCGACTGGGAGCACGGCATTTCTCAGGAAGAGATGATGCGGCGCTATGCGCAAGAAGCCGCCGCTCGCCGCCGGGCAGGCGCAGGCGCGCGCCATCCCGGAGCGGACGCGGGAGGGTTCAGTGACTTCTTCGAGCAGTTCTTCGGCGGTCTCGGGGGCACGCGCGGCGCCGGCGCACGCGGCGGCTTCGGTTTCGACGCGGAACCCGCGCGCGCGCCCGATTTGCGCGCCGACGTCCATATCAACCTCGCCGACGCCATCAACGGCGCCAAACAGCGGCTTGAACTGATGGCCTCCGACGAGTGCACCGCCTGCTCCGGCTCCGGGATGATCGCCGGCGAGGAGCGGCATGGAAAATCCCGCGTGATCCGCTCAGCCGCTCCGTGCCCCGTATGCCACGGCACCGGAGTGGTCTCCCAGGCGCGAACCCTCGAAGTCACGATCCCGCCAGGCGTCACCGACGGTACCAATCTGCGGCTCAAAGGGCAGGGCGGACGCGGTCCGCGTCCCGAATTCAACGGCGATCTGTTTTTGACGGTCCGAATCGAGCCGCATCCCGTCTTCACTGTCGCCGGCCGCGACCTGCGCTGCGAATTGCCGGTATGGGATTACGAAGCCGCCCTTGGCGCCGAGGTCACTGCGCCGACTCCCGGCGGAGGTAAAGTATCGCTTAGAATTCCCGCCGGCTCGCAGGGCGGACGCGTGATGCGGCTCAAGGGGCGCGGACTTCCGGCGCGCGGCCGAGAGCCGGCCGGCGATCTGCTCTACGAGCTCAAGATTCTCGCCCCGTCCGACCTGTCAACTGAAGAACGCACACTGATGACCGAGTTCGCCGAGCGCCGCCGCGCCCGCGGCGTTCCCGATCCTCGCGCCGAGATGTTCCGGAGGAGCTGAAGGCGATGGCGCGGCAGCCCAATACGGTAACCAAACGCGCCCGCGGCGTCCGCCGCCGGCGCGACGTGTTAGTGACGCGTGAGGTCTTCTGCGTGATCGCCGGAGTCAGCGATCGCCAGCTCTCTCTTTGGGAGCACGAAGACCTTCTCGCTCCGGTTCGCACCACGCAATTTGGAGACATGGTCGAGCGCCTCTATGACCGCGCCGCGCTCGAACGCGCGCGCATAATCCGCACGCTCTCCGAAGAGCTCGAGGTCAACCTTCCCGGTATCGCCGTGATCCTGCATCTGCTCGACCAACTCGAGCGATGAACCGATCGGACACGCTCGCACCCAATTTTTCACGCGCGATGTTCCGATGTTGAAGAAGAACAGAGCGCGGCCTGCCAGGCGAGAAAACGCCGCACCGTCATTTCTCGTCCGGAACTTCCCTAGTCGAGCGCCTGCGGGTCGCACTTCAGGGCGAGCTGGCGCAAATCGCTTTCGTGATCTACGTCCTCGGCCGCTACTTGCGCGAGAGTATCGGCGACCTCCCGATCAAGTGCCTCCCACTCTATAGCGCAGCGGCGTAGGCCCGACGCATAAGCTGACAGAATTGCGAGGTCGCCCGACAACCGCTCCCAGTTGTTCGACCCTTCCCGCGGCTGATCTGCTGGCGGGCGCGGCCACGCGCCGCGGTCGACGAGAATCGCGCGCAGCGTCTCGAAGTGCTCCGCCTGCTTGTCGGCGAGCCAGCGGATCTGCGCCGCCATCGCCGGATAGGCGCATTGGTCGGCATGACGGTATAATCGCCCTATAAAGGCCTCTTTCCGGCCCACCAGATCCGCTAAATCCGCGATCGCGCGGCTCTCGGCGCGGCTTTGTGACCGCTTGTCTCCCGAAATGGACGGCTTGAACCTCGAAAAGATTCCCATCGCTGATTCCATTGACCCCCACGCTCCGCCCGAACCCTGCCGCTTGCGTTCCATCGATTGCGCATAGGCAGCGTGCATATTAGCTAGCGGATCGAGAGTCCGGTCAGCAAGCGGGTCCGCCGCCGTTGTCATCTTCGGGTTCGGCGAAACCAGACATGGCATCGTGCGCGGCGGCTTCGTCTGTCCCGAGCAGCATCCGGACCAGATGCGATTCGCGCCGGAAAAACCCCATCGTGTGGAACGAGTCTCCCAACCGCAGCAGCGAGTAATCAAGATAATGCGCCAGCTCATGCATGAGCGTGCGCACGAAGGTGCGCGGCTTGACGACCTCGCGCCGCTGCGCTGTGCGCATCCATAGCACGATATGCGCCGGCACCCTGCGGCGCGCGTCAAACGGATAGAACAGCCCGTGCAGCTCGCCGCGCTGGTTTCTTGGCCGCACGTCGCGAACTTCGACCGAAAGCGGAGTCACTTCCGCCATCCTGCACACCTCTATTGCGGTCAAGCTGGTTGCGCGCGCGATCGAAGCCGCATCACCCGATTCGAGCGCGCGGATGAGGGTCTCGATAGCGGCGCGCGCCGCGTCTGTGGGCTCGAAGTCGAACTTCCCGATCGCGTCGCTGCGCAAGTAGGCGCGCTGCGCAATCGGAGGCATCCGATGGAAATAGCGGGGCAGCTTGCGTGAGGTCGAGGGCGGTTTTTTCGCGGCGGGCATCGCGCTCCGGCAGGCGCCGCTTTGCGCGCGCCAGCCGCTTCCCTATCATCGTCGAATCCTTACTGCCTTTGCGAGAGGATCGCCATCATGGAGCTGAAAATCGTCGCGATATCGAAACCGTCCGAAGATATCAACGTGATCGTCGGGCAATCGCACTTTATCAAGACCGTCGAGGATCTTTTCGAAGCGCTCGTTGCGGCCGTTCCCGGCATAGCGTTCGGCGTCGCCTTCAACGAGGCGTCCGGTCCGCGATTAGTCCGTTATACCGGCACCGATCCGGT
The DNA here is from genome assembly GCA_021799555.1 of Deltaproteobacteria bacterium. GTDB lineage: Bacteria > Desulfobacterota > Binatia > Binatales > Binataceae > JBARDN01. The sequence continues at coordinate 11,113 of JAJZAG010000070.1, forward strand.
CCTCGAGCGCGCGGCGGCCGCAGCCGCGCTCGCAATCGGGGCCGGACACATCTTCGTCGTGATGCTCGGTAACGCATTTCCGCTCAACGTGCTGAATTCGATTAAGTCGGTGGGCGAAGTCTGCACGATCTTCTGTGCCAGCGCCAATCCGCTGCGGATCGTTGTCGGCGAACACGACGGCGCGCGCGGCGTCCTGGGCGTGATCGACGGCGAGCCGCCGCTCGGCCTCGAAGGCGAAGCCGAGCGCAAAGAACGGCACGCGATGCTCCGAAGGTTTGGCTACAAGCATTGAACGAGTCCTGCGCCGGCTAAGGAAATTTGCTTCGGAACGATCGGCGATTGTCCTATGATTGAGATGGGTGCGAGCGCGCGGCCCGCGCGCGACGGAACGCGAGGTGGAATTGGCTAAGGCTGGTGAAAAACAGGGCGGGCGGGTTCGCAAAAAACGCCAGTGGCGAATCGCGGGATGGCGCGTGCGCGATATCGCGGGCGCCGCATTCTTGCTCGTCGCGTTCGCAACCGGCTTCTATCTGGCCCAGCTCTACAGTGAAATCTCCGCGATGATCGAGCAGCGCCGCGCGGCGCTTACCAGCGCGATATATTCCGCGCCCGCGATTATTCGTCCCGGCGACGATATCGTCCGCACCGGCCTGGTCGATCGTCTCGTTCACTTAAGCTACACCGAAACCTCCGGCGTGCCGACGGCGCCAGGCGAGTATTGGCGCGCGCCCGGCGTGATAACGATCTACACGCGAACCTTTACGATGGCCGGTGCGGACTATCCAGCCGCGATCGTTCGCGTCGTGCTCGATGGAACTGAAGTCAGCCACGTCGTCGATTCTTTCGGCGTCGCGAAACGCGCGGCGAAACTCGAGCCCGAGGTGATCGGCAGGCTCTTGCCGGGCGCGCCCGCGGAACGCGTCGATATGGCCGTCGGCGCGATGCCGCCCTACCTGGTGCGCGGGCTGATCGCGACCGAAGACCGCTGGTTTTATTATCATCCGGGCGTTGACCCGATCCGCATAATTGAAGCCGCGTTCGTCGATCTGCGATCCCATCACCTTGCGCAGGGTGCGAGCACGCTTACTCAGCAGCTCGCGCGCACCTTTATGGATCGCCACGAACGCAGCTTCAGCCGGAAATTCCGCGAGCTCGCCGTCGCGATCGTGCTCGAACTTCGTCTCGGCAAGCGCGAAATCCTCGAGCGCTATATCAACGACGTCCCGATGGGTTCATACGACGGGACGCCGATCGAGGGATTGCCGCAGGCCGCGCGCTACCTGTTCAACAAAGATCTCCGCGAGGTCACGCCCGCCGAAGCGGCGACGCTCGTCGGGATGATCCAGGCGCCGAGCGCCTACGATCCGCGGCGGCATCCTGCCGCCTGCCTCGCGCGGCGAAATATCGTGCTGGCGCTGATGAAGAATGCCGGCGTGATCGACGCGGCCACATATCGCGCCGCGATCAGTACGCCGATCGACGTTACCAAGCCGCCGGGACTCCGCCGCGCGCCGTATTTTACCGACTACGTGACCAGCTTTGTCGCAAGAATTCCGGGCCTAGACGGTCATCTTGAGGGCGTCAAGGTTTACACGACGCTCGATCCCGAGATGCAGGAGCTCGCGCAAGATACGGTCGAGGCTAATCTCGCCCGGCTTGAGAAATCGCATCCGAGGTTGCGCCGGATCGACGCGAAGAGCCGGCTGCAGAGCGCGATGGTGGTGCTTGACGCGTCGAATGCCGCGATTCGCGCGATGGTCGGTGGACGCGATTATGCGCAGAGCCAGTTCAATCGGGCCGTGATGGCCCAGCGCCAACCCGGGTCGGCGTTCAAGCCGATCGTTT
>JAJZAG010000071.1 GCA_021799555.1 Deltaproteobacteria bacterium
AGCAAGCATTATGCCGGTCAGCATTTCCCACGATCCCAGCGCGGTCTCCGTGCAAATAAATGGTATCTCGCGCAAGTGCGGAATAAACGCAGCCATTGAAGCGGCCATCGCCGCTAATGAGAAATGCGAATGCGCTACCAATCCCCGGCTGCCACCGATCAAGAGAGCTGGATCGGTAGCGCGCCGAGCAGTGCCAGTCTCGGAATAGTCACCCGTCAACTCACTGCGGACGACATGCCGCGTGGGACCGGCAGCCACAGGACCGATCACACAAGATGCCTTTGCTTGCGCGAGCTGGGTTTCGAGTTGCCCACCACCCGCAATCGGGTCGGCGAGGAAGACGCACCGCCCCGCGAACCATCCCGCCACGGACAGCATCAAAGCCTCGGCCGGGTCCGGCTCGACGATAGCGATTGTTCCAGACAGGTTCGCACCCTGCATTCCACCCGCCAGCGCGAGACAGCGTTTCAGTAGCTGCCCATAACTGATTTCAACATCCCGGTAAACGATCGCGAGGCGGTCTCCGGCCGCGGCGAATCGCTGTCGAAGCAGGCGGCCCAGCGGTTGCTGGGCGACGGGGACTCGGCGGGGGATGCCTGCGGGCCAGTACCATGAGGGCAATGCACCGCCAACCTTCGACATGACTACGCCTGAAACGCGGCCTTTTCGTACTCGATGTTCGTCTGCCTGTCCGTCTGGGATGGTGCCCAGCTAAACAGTGTATATTCGAAGTGCCTGTATCCTCCGGCAAAGTGCAAACCTTTGGGTGGACCCGGCAACAATCCATCTTGAGGCATGCCCTTGGGATGCTGATAGGGCTCCCACGCATGGTAAATGACAAGTTGATCGGGGCGAACGCATGCAGTCAGTTTCGCTCTGACCAAGAACTCTCCATAGTCATTAAACACACGGATGAAGTCATGGTCGGTGATTCCTTTTTGGTGGGCGACGGCGTTGTTGACGAACGCGAATGGCTCACCGCGATGCAGTTTCAGCATCTCGGACGACGTATGCCAATTGGCGTGGATGCTCCATCGCACATGGCCTCCGGTGATTCTCAGCGGCTGATGGCCGCCAATATCCGGCGCATGCTTGTAACGGACCAGAGCCTCATCCGCCTCGACGAAGTACGGATGGTCAACGTAAAAGGCGATGCGCCGCGTGGTTGTCGCATAGGGAACCTTCCGCTCGACCTGATCGCGCATCGGCACGTGAACCTGCCCTGGCACCATGTCCGAACTTTGGCAGACGATACCGTGCCAGGGCGGACGTCCGCTCAGCCACGCCTTGCCGTTCTTGCGCAGGTTTTCAAGACTCAGATCCTCACCATCCAGACTGCTCAACCATCCCATTTCGCCGAGCGCCTCGAGACAATCGTCCACCATCCGCTCCTCGTCCGCATTATTGTCTCCATAGCGTCCGCCATAGGTGGCGCGCCAATACAAATCATCGACGATTATTTCGCGATCTCCGGTTTTGTACTTTTCGATGCCTCGGGCTTTCAGATGCTTTGCGACACTGCGCAGCACGCCTAGCGCAATCTGCCGGTCCGACCGGGACTCGCCGAGCGGCGGCACAGACTGATCAGTGAAACAGAGTAATCGGGTATCGGGCGTTGAGTACTTTACATCCGCATACTCATAATATGACGCCGACGGCAGGACATAATCGGCATATAGCCCGGTAGTACTCCAACGTGGGTCAAAGACGACGATCACTTCAAGCTTCGGCCACAGCGTCTTGAAATAGGTATTCATCCCGCCGCGATGGCGGCGCAGAGGATTCGATCCCGACACGAGCATGGCGCGAGGTGTGACCTCCTCGTCGAATCCCTTCCACCACCCCTTCGCAACCGCATCTTCGGCGTATTCACTGATGGACCTTTTCGCGTACGGGTCGTGGAGATGCTGGTCCCAGACTTCCTTATATCCCGCGTGCCGGTACCACAGGAAAACACCGGGCGTGAGCACACCGGAAGCTTTGAGCCCCTCTCGTGTGGCGCCGTTTGCGGCTTCAACCGGCGGCATCGTGGGGTCCATCTTAAGCCGCGTCTTGTAGTCCTCCATCATCAACTGCGACAGCGTCGCTGCCGCTGCCACCGGGCGCTCCGACTCTATTACCTGCTTCGGCATTCCGGCGACCGCCGTCATCGAGGCTGCCGCCTCGGTGCCGGGCGACCAGCCCTGCGTGCCGGTACCGGGTTTGCCGATGCTCCCCGTCAGCGCGAGGATGTAGCAATACGAGCGTTCAAGCAGGTCGCCATGATAAAGTTTGCCCGTGATGAAGTTGATATATCCGAATATCTTGCGGGGCGGACGGCACAGCTCCGCGACCCGGGCCAGCGTGTCCGGATGGACCCCCGACATCTTATGCACCTGTTCCGGCGTATAGTTCGCCAGGCGCTCCTTAAGTAGACTGAAGACTGTTCTGACTTCGAGCTTGCTGCCATCCTTGAGCGTGACGCCTTTACGGGCGTCGAGCGAATAGTCCGCAGCCATCTCGAGAGTGCCTTTCGGCATCTGTACGAGCTGGCCGGTCGCGCCGTCGATCGCGTAGAACTGCTCCGGGTCGCCGTCGTCGCGCAGGTCGGCGTCGCGCAGAAAGCGGCCGTCGTCGCTTCGGACCAGCACTGGACCGTCGGTCTGCTCCTTGACGAAGTGGGTATCGATCCAGCCGTTGTCGATCAGGATCTTCGCCACGCCGAGCCACAGCGCAGGATCCGCCGACCAGTCGACTGGCACCCAGATGTCGGCGAATTGGCATGACGGGTTCTTGTCGGGCGCGACCGCGATTATCTTTGCGCCGCGGTATCGGGCTTCCAGAAGATAATGAATATCCGGGATGTTGGCGTACACCGGGTTGGACATCAGGATTATGGTGTCCGGCAAAAACCAATTCTCGATTCCCGGCGCGTGATGCATCTCTCCGAATGTGAGCCACTGGCCAACCTTGAAGTCGCCGGTGACAAAGTCCAGATCAAAGCTGACGCCGCCGAGCAACGAGGTGATGCCCGTGGTCGAGCCTTCCGCGGCGCCGCGAAACACTCCGATGCCATTGGCCGCGTGATCGTCGATGAGCGCTTTGGCGCCATACTTCTCAATGACATCGGCAAGCTTGCCGCCGATCTCGTCAAACGCCTGGTCCCATGACAGTTTCTCCCATTTTCCGCTGCCACGCTCGCCGCTGCGCTTCATCGGATACAGCACGCGGTCGGGACCGTACATCGCGCGCGAGTGCTGATAGCCCTTCTGGCATCCGCGCGGATTATAATCGGGCACCTTCGAGTCCGGATCGGTAAACTCAGGATAGGTGCATGAGATTTCTTCGCGGACTACTTTCCCCTCTTTCACGTAGATGCGAAACGGACAACTGCCCGGATAGCAGTTCACCCGGTGAGTGCCCCACTTGCAGCTATCCCATTGAAAGTATTGGCGCTGCGCCTCGTTTGCGTCCGGTGTCGGCGCCAAGCCGGTAGCCTGGTCGGATGCCTTTGCCATTGTGCATGCCTCTTGGAGCTATAGCTGCAAATCCGCCTTTTCGAACTCGATGTTGGTCTGACGGTCGGACTGTGAAGGCGCCCAGTTCCAAAGCGTGTATTCGTAATGGCGATATCCCCCCGCGAAATGCAGCCCCTTGGGCGGCCCGGGAAGCAGCCCGTCGTAGGGCATCCAGTTGGGATACTGATAAGGTTCCCACGCGTGGTAGATAACCAGTTGGTCGGGACGCGTGCATGAACTGACTTTTGCTCTGACTATGAACGATCCATAATCGTTGGAAACACGGATATAGTCATGGTCCGCTACGCCTTTCTGGCGGGCGACGGTTTCGTTGATGAATGCGAAGGGCTCGCCGCGATGCAGTTTCAACATTTCATACGACACCACCCAGTTCGAGTGAATGCTCCAGCGCAGATGGCCGCTGGTCAGACGCAGCGGCTGCCCACCCCCGATGTTGGGCGGTTGCTTATAGCGCACCAGGTGCTCGTCGGCTTCGATGAACCACGGATGGTCGAGGTATAACTCCATCCGTCGCGTAGTGGTCGCGTACGGCACCTTTTGCTCGAGCTGATCGCGGAAGGGCCAAAAAATATCGCCTGCAACCATGTCCGAGTTCTGGACGACGGTCGCGTGCCAGGCGGGGCGCCCGGTCAGCCAGGCTTTCCCGTTCTTGCGAAGATTGCCGATCGTGAGTTCCTCGCCATCAAGGCTCTCGAACCAGCCCATCTTTCCAAGCGCCTTAAAGGTGTCGTTTACCAGCATCTCCTCGTCTTCGACGGTTTCGCCGTAGCGGCCTCCAAAAGTAGCGCGCCAGTAGAGATCCTTGACTACGATCTCCCGATCGCCGGACTTGTATTTTTCGACACCTCGCTTGAGGAAATGCTCCTGCATGCGCTTGAGCAGAGCGAGCGTAATCTGCCGGTCGGATCTGGACTCGCCTAGCATCGGCACGGTCTCGTCCGTGAATGTGCTGAAGCGGGTCGCCGGCGTCGAGTACTTCGAATCCGCATACTCATAGAATGACGCGGCCGGCAGAATGTAGTCGGCGTACAGCCCCGTCGTGCTCCAGCGCGGATCCAGCACCACGATGCACTCGAGCTTCGGCCACATGGTCTTCAAGTAAGTGTTCATGCCGCCGCGGTGGCGGCGGAGCGGATTCGATCCTGATACCAACAGTCCCTTGGGACTGATCTCCTTGGCGGGCCGAACAAACCCTTTCCACCAGCCGTTGGCGAGCGATTCCTCTGCGTATTCGCTGATTTTCCTAGGCGCGTTCGGATCGTCGAGGAACTTGTCCCACACCTCCTTGTACCCCGCGTGGTGATACCACAACCAAACCGGCGGCGAGAGCGTGCCGCCCGCTCTGAGACCTTCGCGGAGCGCACCCAAAGCAGCCTCGGCCTGTGGCATCGTCGGGTCCATTTTGAACTGCGTCCGATAGTCCTCCTGTATCTTCTGCGCCATGTTCATCGCGTGAAGCATCGGATCGCCGGTCTCGAGCACCTCATTGGGCATCCCGCCAACGACTGCGGCGCCGCCGATATACTCAGCTCCTGCTGACCATCCCCGCGATCCCGTGCCGGCCTTCCCGACGTTTCCAGTCAGCGCGAGCATGTAGCAGTAGGAACGCTCGAGAAGATCGCCGTGGTAGAGCTTGCCGGCATTCCAATTGACGAACACGAAGACCTTGCGCGGGGGTTTGACCAACTCGGCCAACTGGGCAAGCTGGTCCGGGTGGACGCCGGATATTTCGTGGACCTTTTCCGGTGTGTATTCAGCGACGCGCTTCCTCAGCAACTCGAAGACCGTTGTCACCTCGACCGGTTTCTTGTCCTTGAGCGTAATCTTGCAGGCGCCCTCGAGCGCATAGTCAAACGACATTGCAAGCGTGCCTTTGGGCAGTGGCTCGGGCTTGCCGGTCGCGCTGTCGATTGCGAAGAACTGCTCCGCGTCCGCACCCTCCTCCAAGTCGGACGCGCGCAAGAATTGCTGATTGTCCAAGCGGACCAGAACCGGGAGATCGGTCTGTTCCTTCATGAACTCGAGATCAAGCCATCCCTTCTCGATCAGGATTTTGCAGACCCCCAGCCAGATTGCCGGATCGGCGGACCAGTTGACCGGCAGCCACATATCCGCAAACTGGGCAGTGGCATTCTTGTCGGGCGCAATCGCAACCACTTTCGCACCGCGATAGCGCGCCTCGAGTATGTAGTGGATATCGGGAATGTTCCCATACGCGGGATTCGACAGAGCTATGATCGTGTCAGCGAGGAACCAGGTCTCGATTCCTGGAGCCTGCTGAAATTGCCCGAAGGTCAGATACTGGCCGGGATTGAAATCACCGATGAGAAAATTGAGATCGTAGCTAACCCCTCCCAGGCGTGCCACGAACCCGGTCGCGGCACCCTCGCCACCGCCGCGCAACACCCCGGCGCCATTGGTTCCATGGTCGTCGGAGAGCGCCTGCGGCCCATATTTCTGGATTATCTCGACAAATTTGCTGGCGATTTCATCGTAGGCCTGCTCCCAGCTAATCCGCTCCCACTGACCGCTGCCCCGATCGCCTTTGCGCTTCATCGGGTATACCAACCGGTCGGGACCATACATCGCTTTGGAGTGCTGGTAGCCTTTCTGACATCCACGCGGGTTGTAATCCGGTACTCGGTAATCGGGGTCGGTGAATTGGGGATAAGTACACGAAATCTCCTCGCGGATTACCTGACCGTCTTTGGCATAGACACGGAATGGACAACTACCGGGATAGCAGTTGACGCGATGGGTTCCCCATCGGCATCGGTCCCATTGCCAGTAATTCTGAGGGGCTTCAGCGACCGCCTGGCGGGCGGCGGGGTTCTCTTCGGTCTTGCGTTTGCTCATGAGCGTTGCACCTTTCCGGCTTGTGCCGCGCCCTCACCGATAGGATCCACGGGGGCTTCGACTTTGAGCGGAGCAAAAGCGTCGGCCCATTTGTAGATGATCAGAAGATCCATCAACTCCGACGGTTCGCCGCGCTCGGCGCGCGCGCGATGCTCCTTGAGTGTCAACATCGCCTGGTCAAGCCCCGGGCCGAAGTATTTGCGGAGCAGATCGGCTGGAATGTCAGCTTGCCCGGTCGGCCGGTTGTCTGGTCCAAAGGTCGTGGGCCGAATGAATGGGGGAACGTAGTACACGTTCGGGCCGGTCTTGAAATCCGGCCGCAGCGGCAACGCGACCTTATATTCGTTAACCAGTTTCGATACGAAGCTTGCCTTGTCGTCCAGGTATCCGAAGTACATCCCGCGGGCCGGACAACTCTTTGCGCAAACCGGAGCGTACTGATGTTCCACGCGTCCGACGCAGAAGTCGCACATCTCGTAGGCGCCCGACTCGAGATTTTCCATCGGAATCTTGTAGGGGCATGAAGCGGCGCACAATCCGCACTCGTCGCACGAGCCCGCGTCGATCATTACGATTCCGTCTTTCTCGCGCTTGTGCATTGAGGACTTATGTCCGTTGCCCCTGGCGGGGTCTTTGCCGCCGCCGCGCGCAAAGTGCTCCTGGCAGGCTGCTATGCACGGCGCGTCCGTGCAGTGATTGCAAAGCCGCGGCATATAGAAGAAGTACCCGTTCGGCCATTCGCCGCCGCCCTGGTCTTCTTCCCATATTGGACCCCATTTGACCGGCTCTCGGGTTTCCCGGGTCACTGGATGCAGATACTTCGTGCCTACCGGCGAGGTGTAAACCTCGTTCCAGTTGAACTCCCAGGTGCCTCCGTAATCGCGCACCCTGTCGGGCACCTTGCGCCCCATCTCCATCCAGCCCTTGGGCCATCCTTCGCCCGGCTTGGTCTCACACCAGATATAGCGGAGCATCTCGGTGCCGGGATGGTTAAGGCGGTGAGTGCTGCACGCGACGGTACAAGTCTGACAGCCGATGCACTTGTCGAGATTGATCACCATCGCAAGTTGCCGTTGAGACATGGCACTGCCCTCTCAATCATGCGCGGAGGTTTAGGGACTTCGGATTCGTTGGTCCGAAGGCCACAGCCATAGTTACAAATGTATCCACTCGCGCTCCGGCGCTGGGTTACGTCCAACCGGATCGCCGCGCCAATACCGCTCAGGTTGTGTCCGCGATCATGAGCCAACCTCGCAATTTCGATGGATTCGAGTCTCGACGCGTTCTTAACGCCTTGGCGCTTTTTCCTCGCCCAAGTAATCGCGCCGGCGTTCACCGGCTTCGATGCATCCGCCGCTGCGCGCTACAGTCCTGCGCGGCGGGTGAGACAACTACTTCTTACGGCGGAGCATCACGCGGGAAAAACACCGGCACAACCTCCGATGACAAATGCGGCGATCCGAACTGCTTCAACCCTGAATGACGGGACGAAAAACCCATACCGTCCAGCCCGGAAAACTCCATTGGCTGCGCGCAGACGCCGGTCACGTCGGTCATGCAGCGCGCGTGCCATAAGCTCTCACGTCGCCGGCCATAGTATTTCCTGTCGCGACGCGCCCTAATCCGCCGCAACTGTTGCTATTGGTTACAATCCGGTGGAGCGATCCGCGTCAATTGGGGTCAACGGCATCATCGCGAGTGCCGACACTGCGTCGGTAGCGGGCAGGTTGAGGGCGGCTGAACCGCAGACGAACGCGGCAATTGCCGCTTGTGGTGACCTACCGACTGTTAGGTTGATTCTCGGGAGATCTAATCGATTCGTGCCCGTCGGACCGGACGGACCTGCGTGAGAGCTGGCCGGCGAACGTTGCTCGCGCGGAGTTGGCCCGGCAACCTCCAGATCCGGGACCCCTTTCGCCGCTGCCGGCGGACGGTAATCAAATCACTCCATCCGAGCGATCGACAATAGAGGACTATCGATGATGCACCGAGGATAACGAGGCCCAACCTCGTTCACAGATACGACGGCGCCAGACCGACATTACACGGTGAATTCGCCACGAGTCGCTGTCGCGCGCTACCCATGTGCCGGAACGATATGTAGTGGTGTGCGACCGCGAAGGTCGATTGAAAGCAATGCGGAACCTTCGCTGTCCGCAACAAACGCGTGTTCCGACCCGTTGCGCATCACATACCTTGCGCCCGCCCGAAGCCGCTCAACGCGAATTTCCTGCCGACCCGGCTGCGATCCCGGATAGAGCACCAGATCGAGGTCATCGCCGCTGCTGAATGCATGAGCCACCAGCACGTCAGGGTACCTCGCATCGGAGAGGATCGGTCCGCGCAGCGATCCGTCGGGAGGGCCTTCCGTGATCGTTCTGCGAAAGTCGTCACGGCGATGGATACGCGCACGCATCGCCATCGCGTTGGCAAGATTAGATCCCTTCGAATAACGCAACACGCCGCCATCGTCCGCCCGACCACAATCCTGGTCGAGTGCCCGCTGCGCCGCGTCGGCGAATTCATAGTCACCGAACTCGCGCGCCGTATCCATCAGCATCGCGTATGCGCCGGCATGGCCCGGCCGATAGTTGCCGAAGTCGAATCCTTTGCCTGGCAACGAGAGCCGCTTTGCGCCGGAAGCGTCCGCCTTGAGGATATATTTGAGATCTTGCCGGGCGGTGGCCCACAAGCGTTGTGCGCGGTCGGGCGCAAAACAATTCTCAAACCCTGCAAAGCCCGCGTCTCCCGCCGGAAACGGAAAACGGATTCCCGTTAGAGATGAGCGCAGCCCAATGACGCTGCCGCTGTAGTCGGTGAATTCCGCGTCGAGATTCTCGAGCCATCGATCGAGCACGCTCGAAACAAATTTTGCGGCGAACAGGCGATCGTAAATCACCAGCGCCGTCATCCCGTAGTGATTACAAATCGGATAAACCCAGTTCGGCTCACACGGATAAAGACAGAACTCCGAATCGAGGAAATTCTTCAGCACCGACTGCGCGATGGTGTGAGCGTCGTGATGGAACACTCGGTGCTTGTTGCGGCGAAATGGCAGGCTGCCGGGCGCGGCGTAACGGCGATCTCCCGTGTTCAACATGTACATGCCGAGCTGGATGCCGAACCATCCGGTCAGCATGATGTTGTCTTTCCCTGCGGGATCTGGATCGGTGAGGTTGAGATGCCCCCATGCTGACTCCCATAGCCAGTAGCCCCATATTCGACGGTCAAGATACAGTTCGATGAGGTTGCGTTGCGCCTGCGAGAGGTAACCGTGAAAGCTTGGCGTGTACATGCATTGTAACATCCCAAGCCCGTATCCGAGATGATTGATCTGATAACGCAACGCAGCGGTCTGGAACTGATCGACCTTGTCGTAGCCGTTCATCTGGCCAATCGGCTGAAGTGCGCGATCGAGCGCATAGCGCGATGCGGCGAGGTCGTCGGGCGTCAACTCGCGCTCGCCGATCGCGGGCGCGGGAGCAGCAACTTCGATCGCCTCGGCAAGCGCCGCGCCGATGCCGCGGTTGCGCACTTCGAGTTTGGCGAGCTCTTTGGCTTTGCGCGCCTGCTGGCGCTGATAGAAATAGACACCGGTTGCCGCGACCGTCCCGGCGACGAGGTACGGCGCGAGGAACCAAACCTGTTCGCCAGCCATCTCGCCGGCAAGGTACGCGGCACCCAGCCATACGATGATCGGCGCGATCACCATTCCGGCGCCAAACCAAGCGAACACGGCGATCGCAAACAGCGCAAGAGTCAACGGAAAGAGCAGGATCGCGAATCCACCGACTGCCAGAAATCCGCCGCCGGGAATCCACAGACCAAGCCCCGCCGCCTGCGTTTCCGGCGACATGTGGAGAATTGTTGGAAGCAAGCCCACGATGCACATTGCGGCGTAGATCATCGCATTGCGCCGATGCCGCGCGACGGTCACCGGCCCAACCGTGGCTTTTCGCCGAATCAACGGCTGAGCGATCTCGCTCGATAGGATAGCCATCGTTATACTCCTCCAACTTCACCGGACGGAGACTGAAGCACGCGCGACCGCATCGCTGGCTAACTGGTGTTGGTGATGCGAACGCAGGTGGTAACCATACGCGGCACCGGCCGCGGCTAGCATCTCAATTGATACCGCAAGCACGAGCGTGCAAAGTCCGAACCGCCGATTCGATCCTTCGGCGAGCGCGGGTACGCCGGGAATTAGCCGCCATTCAGTAGCTGGATTGCTCGGCACATCATCGAGTGAATCGTCCGCTCTCAGCAAAAATCGTTTGACTGCGCCGTAGCCGAGCACGACCTGACTAACGATGAAAACAGCGAAAGCGCAACACGGCATGATTCAGACCTCTCAACGATCCAATGATACGAGCAGAAGCCAAAAGTCAAATCAATTTCCTCCGATGTCTAATCCGGCGTAATGCGTAACCAGTACTAGGGTAAGATTCCATGCCTGTTCGCCGTGTCTCCAGTTTTGGCCACTCGACGCATCCCGAGCAGCGCCGCGATGCGATCGCGCACGAAATCGCTCCATCCCCGATCGCCGACCAGATGAGGCAGGAGCGTGTCCATATGCGTTAGCCCCATAATGATTACGCTGAAAAATCGCGCGGCGAATTCCGCGTCGAGGCCCGCATCGACGATGCCCTCGCGTTGCGCACACGCGATGCTGTCGCCGATATGCCGCATCGCAACTTCGTCGGAATGCGACAGCACCCGCCTGACTTCAGCGTCTTTGCTCGCCGCCGAGTGAACCTCGATCGATAGTTGGCGGACCAACTTCATCTCAGGCGCGGCGTACAGCGATGCGAGCCGCGGCAGCGCCGCGGCGCCATCGGCAGTCTTGGAGTTCTGCACGAACAGCGGCGTTGACTCGAACGAGCGCCGCACCACTTCGAGCAGTAACTCGCCCTTGCTCTCGAAGTGCTTGTAAATCGCTCCGGCGGTGATGCCGGCCGCCTTCGCGATCGCAGGCATCGAGGCGCCCTCGAAACCGTGCTGCGCGAACAGTCGCGCCGCCGACGCGAGAATCCGCTCGGGCGTTGATTCGAGAGCCTCCGGCGCACGGCGCCGCGCGCGCCGGCCGGTCACCCGCTTGCCGGATCTTCTGATCATCTCAAGACCTGGCGCGCCGCTCGCGGCGCGCGTCTCATGATGGCGCTTTGCGATTGACAAGTAAACGCCCATTTACTAACCTTCCCGGCAGGTAAACGGCCGTTTACCAGGTAGCCGCGCCACCGCAAACGTCCCGCGCCCGGTTCGCAACCCTGAATCTATTGACTCCAAAGGATACAACACCAAATGACTACTCCGATTAGACCAAACCGACTCCGCGCCGGAATCTTCCTCGCCCCCTTTCATCCCGTGGACGAGGACCCTACCCTCGCGCTGCGCCGCGATATCGACCTGCTCGAGCACCTCGACCGAATCGGCTTCGACGAGGCCTGGATCGGCGAGCATCACTCGGCAGGCTACGAAATTATCGCGTCGCCCGAATTGATGATCGCCGCCGCCGCCGAGCGCACCCATCGTATCCGCCTCGGCACCGGCGTCATTTCGCTGCCGTACCATCATCCGCTCATGGTGGCGAATCGAATCGTCCAGCTTGATCATCTGACGCGCGGGCGCGCGATGTTCGGCGTGGGTCCCGGCCTGCTTCCGTCGGACGCCGAGATGCTCGGTGTGCCGGTCGTGAAACAGCGCGACCGCATGGCCGAATCGCTCGACGTGATCCTGCGCCTGCTCGCCGGCGAAGTCGTCACCGAGCGCACCGAGTGGTACACGCTGAACGAAGCGCGCTGCCAGCTTCTGCCCTATACGCGTCCGCGCCCCGAGTTCGCGGTCGCCAGCACCTTCACTCCTTCCGGAGGCACGCTCGCCGGACGCTACGGTATCGGGATGCTGTGCGTGGCCGCCTCGCAGCAGGCTGGCTACGACGTGCTCGGCACCAACTGGCAAATCGCATGCGAGATCGCGCGCGAGAACGGGCGCGAGATGGATCGCGCGATGCTGCGGCTGGTCGCGCCGATGCATATCGCGGAGACGCGCGATCAGGCGATGCGCGATGTCAAGTACGGACTGACTAAATGGATTGACTATTTCGCCGCGATCAATCCGACCGCCAGCGGCGACGATCTCGCGGCCAAAGATCCCGCGCAGGCCATGATCGATTCCGGCCGCGCCGCGATCGGCACACCCGACGATGCGATCGCGATGATCGAGCGGCTCGAAAAGCAGTCGGGCGGATTCGGCACGATCCTGATGCTTGCGCACAACTGGGCGAACTTCGAGGCGACGCGCAAATCCTATGAACTGATGGCGCGCCACGTGCTCCCCCGTTTCAACGGCTCCAATCTCGGCCGCACCGCCTCGCTCGACTGGACCCGCGAGCACGGCGCCGAGTTGATCGGCAAGGCGATGAAGGCCGCGTCGGAGACCGTGCAGAAGCACTTCGCGCAGCAAGCCGCGAAAAAGAAGGCCGGATGAAAGCGCACCGCCGCGATGGGTTCGTTCGGCGGATTTCCCGGCGCGCGCCGGAATCGAGGCCGCCGA
>JAJZAG010000072.1 GCA_021799555.1 Deltaproteobacteria bacterium
GGCGCTCGCGCTGATCGCGGGCACGTGGGCGCGGATCGAGGCGGAGCCGTTCAGATCGTACGCGAAGCTCGCGCGCGAAATCGCGCAGCGCGCGCCTGACGCGACCCTGATTTGCTACCATCGCTATGTCCAGTCGCTCGACTTCTACACTCGCAAGCGCGTCATCCTGGTCGGAACCAAAACCGAGCTCGGTTTCGGCGCCGCGCTCGCATCGGACGAAAAGCGCTACTTCTACAAATCCGACGCCGAGCTCCTGCGCCTGTGGAACCAACCGGGTGCGAAGGTGCTCGTGCTCGACGAGCCGGATCTACGGCGGCTGCGTCCGCAGCTCGGCAAGTTCAAGTTGATCGGAGCGGAATTTCACAAACGCGCGATCCTCGGAATGGGCGGCGATGCACAATCCGGCTGAACAAATTCCGCATGTTCCGCACGCGCCTGTCTCGCCCGCACGGGCGCATCCGTACGGCGCCTTCGCGCTTCGCGCCGGTCTCGGGCTCGTGCTCGTGGCGTTATTGCTCTGGCGCTACGACGCGCGCCCCGTCCTGCACGATCTGCCGCGCGAGAAGCTTGGATGGTTCACTGGCGCGACCGCGCTGTACCTTGCGGGGCAGGTGATGTCGGCGTGGCGATGGCAACTGCTCGCAGCGGTGCTTCAGGTGCATGGGAGCTTCAGCCGCTACCTGCGATTCTACTTTATCGGGATGTTCACGAACCTGTTCGTGCCCGGTCTCGTCGGCGGCGACGCGGCGCGCGCGATCTATCTGGGTCGCGACAGCGCAAAGATGGGCGAGGCGGTCGCCTCGGTCGTCGCCGATCGGGGAGTCGGACTGCTCGCGCTGTTCTGGTTTGCGGCGGCGATGGCTGCGCTCGCGCCGGGCATGCTCACGCCGAAGGTTATCCACGTGACGATCGCTGCGGGAGCGATCGCGGCACTGGGATTTCTCGCCGCGCCTATGCTCGCGCGAATCATCCGTCTGATGCCGCGGATGTTTCGGCGCGCGGGCGGGATCGTGATGCCCTATTTGCATCGCCCGCGCACGATGCTTCCGGCGGCCGTGCTGTCGGTGATCCTGCAAATCTCGCTCGCGGTCTGCCAGTGGATGATCGCGCGCGGACTCGGAATCGCGGCGCCGCTTGCGCTCTTCATGCTGTGTGTGCCGATCGCGAACGTGTTCGCGAGCCTGCCGATCACGCTGGGTGGACTCGGGCTGCGCGAGAGCGCATACGTGGTGCTGTTCGGGATGGCGGGAATCGCCCATAACGACGCGATCGCGCTGGGGCTGTTGTGGTTTGCGGCGACGGTGCTCAGTGGATTGACCGGCGCGGTCGCGTTCGCGACCACCGCCCCGCCCACCTCGGCTCAGCCGTGATCGTGATAATCAGAATCGACTCGCTTGCGAGCTTCATTCTTGCGCGTATCGGCGGGCGTCCATATACTGAAAGACTAACCATGCGGACAGGCTTGTGGAGTTAGCTTACCTATGGATGTAATGAAGACCCTTTTCCTGAACCCGCCCTCGTACGACGATTTCGACGGCGGTGCAGGTTCGCGCTACCAGGCCACCCGCGAGGTTTGGTCATTCTGGTATCCAACGTGGCTGGCGTATCCGGCGGGGATGATCCCGGGCGCGCGTTTGCTCGATGCGCCGCCGCACGGATACAGCGTCGAAAAGACCATTGAGGAAGCGAAGAATTACGACCTGATCGTTCTGCATACCTCGACGCCGTCGCTGCGGATGGACGCGCGCACCGCGGAAGCTATCAAGGCCGCGAACCCCAAGGCGATAATCGCCTTTGTCGGAGGGCATCCGACCGCGCGCCCCGACGAAGTGCTGAAGCTCTCGGCGGCAATCGATATCGCGGGACGCAAGGAATTCGACTATTCGATGGTAGAAGTCGCCCAGGGCATGGAATGGTCGAAAATCGGCGGAATCAGCTACCGGCAAAACGGTACGATCTCGCACAACCCGGACCGGCCTGCGCTGACCGACGAAGAGCTCGACCGGCTTCCGTTCGTGACCGAAGTTTACGAGAAGAACCTCGATTACCTGAAGTACAACAGTCCCTACTGCCAGTATCCTTACGTTTCGATGTACACGGGGCGCGGCTGTCCCGCGAAATGCACGTTCTGCCTGTGGCCGCAGGTGACCCAGGGGCATCGCTACCGCGTGCGCAGCCCCGAGAATGTCTTCGAGGAAGTGGCGGCGATGAAGGCGAAGTTCCCAAAGATGAAGGAACTGTTCTTCGACGACGACACTTTCACCGCCGATCCCGCGCGCGCGCGAAAGATCGCGCAGCTCCTCAAGCCGCTCGGAATCACGTGGTCAACCAATTCGCGCGCCAACGTCGATTTTGAAACGCTCAAGATCATGAAAGAAGGCGGCCTGCGCCTGTTCGTCGTCGGCTATGAATCCGGCAACGCGCAGATCCTGAAGAACATCAAAAAGGGCGTCGGCCTCGAACGCGCGCGCCGCTTCACGCGCGATTGCCGTGAACTCGGCATCCTGATCCACGGCACCTTCATCCTCGGATTGCCGGGCGAAACGAAGGACACGATTGAAGAGTCGATGAAGTTCGCGCGCGAGATGGATTGCGAAACGATCCAGGTGTCGCTCGCGTCGCCCTATCCCGGCACCGAATTGTACGAGTACGTATCCGCCAACGGCTATCTCGCCGTCGATCCACTGCTGGATGGCGACGGCTACCAGAAGTGCACGATCACCTATCCGGGTCTGTCCAACGACGAGATCTACGGCGCGGTCGAGCGCTTCTACCGGAGCTTCTATTTCCGCCCGCGCTACATTTTCAAGTCGGTACGCAAGATGATGGGATCAGTGGAAGAAACGCGGCGTCTGCTCAAGGAAGGGATGCAGTTTCTGTCCACGATGCGCACGCGGCGCAATCAGCTCAAGCAACAGGCGGCGGCCTGAGCGCGCACCCGGCCGCCGTGTGAACGGGAGCGCATGCCGGGCCAGTTGATTTCGCTCCGATGATCATAGTGCGAATTCTCGCGCTGGCCTGCGTGGCGGTCTCGATCCTTTACTACGCGGCCGCCTCAATTGCGGCGGAGCGTTTTGCGCGGCGCGCCGCGAAACCAGCGCCGCCGCTTCCGAAAATCGCGCCGCGCGTCGCGGTCCTGAAACCTTTGCACGGACTGACGCGCTCGCTCGCCGACAATATCGTGAGCCTCCTCGAAGCCGCTTACCCCCGGATTGATTACTACTTCGCCGTTTCGTCGTACGAAGATCCCGCGGCGCAAATCCCACCGGCGCTGCGCGCCCGATACCAGTTCGCAAATCTGACCCTGATCGTTGGCGACGAGCCGGATTGCGTGAACCTGAAGATCGCCAAAGCGATCAGAATGGCGCAGCGCGCGGAGAAGGCCGAAATTTTCGTGATGAGCGACGCCGATATCCACGTCGAGCGCGACTATCTGCTGCGCGTCGTAGGCGAGCTTGCCGCCGACGAAAAGATTGGCGTCGTCACGTGCGCGTACCGGGCGCGTCCGAATGACTCGCTCACGTCGCGGATGGAAGCGCTGTTCGTAAACACCGACTTCGCGCCGCAAGTGATGCTGTCTGACATGATCGAGCCGATGCGCCACGCGCTCGGCGCAACGATCGCGATCAAGCGGGCGGCGCTCGAATCGATCGGCGGATTTCGCGCAGTTAAGGACAACCTCGCCGACGATTTCTATCTGGGGCGGATGCCGGCGGAGCGGGGATGGAAGGTCATGCTTTCGTCGGCGCTGGTCACGATTTTCGCCGAAGAGGATCGCTTCAGCCATTTCTGGAATCATCAGCTTCGATGGGCGCGCACCTACCGAAGCGTGCGGCCGGTGAGCCTTGCGACAATCGTCACGCACGGGCCGTTCTGGGCGATCGTCCTGATCGCCGTATCACGTGCGAGCGCCGCTTCGATAGCCGCGCTCGCCGCGGTTGTGGGGACGCGGTTCGCGATGTCGGCGTTCATGCTGCGTCGCGTCCTCAAACTGCCCGAACTCACGCGCGACCTCTGGCTCGTGCTCGTGAAGGACCTCGTGATGACCGCGATCTGGATTGTGAGCCTGTTTAGCAACAAGGTGATGTGGGCCGGACGACGGCTCGAAGTGGCGCGTGGCGGACTGATGCGCGAAGTCAAGGGCTGAGCGCATCGGAGCGCAATCGCGATGGCACTCTATCTCGCACTCGCCGCGCTCGCCTCGGTCTTCATGGGCGGCGGTCTGGTGATGATGAAAAGCCGCTCGGGGCACCTGCCGGTAGCCTCAGGATGGAAAATCCTGCGCTCACTCGCCGCGTGGCTCAGAGATCCGATGTGGCTCGGCGGTCTCGCAGTCCAGAGTCTTGGTTTCGGGATTTACGTGGTCGCGCTATCACAGGCGCAGGTTTCGATGGTCGCGGTCATGATGCAGGGCGGCACGGCGATGTTCGTGCTGTTCGCGGTCGTGATCCTGGGCGAGCGCGCCGACGGTCGCGAATGGGCCGGGATCGGCGCAATCCTGCTCGGGATGATACTGCTCGCCGCGTCATTGTCGAACTCGGACGCGGAAGGCGCGCTCAATATACACGCGCTGGAGATCCTCTCAATCGCGCTGATCGCGATCGCGCTCGCGCCGATGGCAACCGAACGAATGCGCGAGACGGGAGCGGCAGCTGCGATACTTTCAGGCGTCGCGTTCGGGCTCGGCAGCCTGTTCACCAAGGGGATGACCGATGAATTTCTCGCGCGCCCGGAAGCCAGCTTGGTCGTCAGGATTGCCGCGAATCCGTATGTGTACCTGCTCGTGACCGCGAATATCGCGGGGATGGTTCTGCTGCAGAACTCGTTTCACTTCTCACGCGGGATTATCGCAATGCCGCTGTCGTCGGCGCTCTCCAACGTGGTGCCGATCCTCGGCGGAATCGTCGCCTTCGGCGAGCGTCTGCCTTCCGCGCCGGTCGCCGGCGCGATGAGAGTTGGCGCGTTCGCATTGACGATCGTGGCGAGTGCGATGCTCGCCGGAGCGCACGCGTCTCCGCCCAGCTAGAATTTTGCCTGTGGGACCGGCAGGCCCGCGACATCGGCGCGCATCCGGAAAATCGTTCCCTTGCGATCGGGATGCTCGGTGTTGTCGGCTGTGACAACATACAAATCCATCAAGTCGCGCCCGCCAAACACGAGGCTCGTCACCATCGTCGCCGGAAACTTGATTCGCTTGCGCACCGTTCCATCGCTGCCGAAATGAACGACTTCTCCGGCGCGCACCGCCGCAACCCATACGCCGCCTTCCGCATCGACGGCGAGTCCGTCGGGCATCCCGGCCGGAAGTTTAGCGAAGATGCGACGGTCCTTTACGCCGCGGTCGGCGGCAACGTCGTAAACCCATACCGCCTGCGTGGGCGAATCGGAATGATAGAGCAGTTTGCGATCGGGGCTGAGTCCAAGTCCGTTCGTCACCTGGATTCCGTCCCACAGCTTGATCGCGCGGCCGGGAGGATCGACTCGGAACAGGCTGCCCGGCCGGGGGGTATTGTTGCTCAACGGGTCGAAGCTGAGCGAGCCGGTGTAGACACTGCCCAGATCGTCGGTGGTCAAGTCGTTGAGGCCCATCAACGGTTTGCCTTCCCACTGTGCGAACAGGTCGCGGCTCTTGGCGGTGGTTTCGTCAAACAGGATCAACCCGCGGCCGGTGCATACGAGTCCGCCGCCTGCATTAAAGATCATCCCGCCTACGCCACGCCGCTTGGGTATGACGGTATCAATTTTGCCGTCGGGGTTACGCCGATAGACGCCCCCATTGGGAACGTCGCTAAAGTAGAGGCGGTCGTGAGCGTCAACCCGCGGCGCCTCGATAAGCCCAAATCCGCTAGCCAGTGTCTCCATCGCGCGATGCCTCCGATGCTTCCGTTTATCACGGGTCGCGCGCGATGCGCGAGCAGGCGCGCGCTTGATCGCAGCGCGCAGCCGCCGACTTGGTACCCCTGTTGCCGCTGTCAGAGGTTGGCGGGCGCGGCACCGCGTTCGTCAGCAAGGCGCAGGTGGCGATGGCAGAGGTAGATCAGAATCGGTTGGAGGAGCCGGGTCAGCACCATGATCGCGATCGCGCCTCCGATCACGACGATCGCGAGCGGCTTCTGCGTTTGCGCGCCTATCTTGGTCGAGAGCGCGGCGGGCAACAATCCCACGCAATCGACCATCGCGGTCATCATGATCGCGCGGAAGCGGCGGTCGGAGCCGAGAATGATCGATTCGAGGAAGGGATGGCCCTCGTCCCATAGCTGGCGGATATAGAAGCTCAGCAGAATTCCATCCATCACCGCAATTCCGAATATCGAGATGAAGCCGACGGCGGCGGAGATGCTGAACGGTGTGCCGGTGATGTAAAGCGCGACGATACCTCCGAGGCACGCGACCGGAAGCTGCGCCATGATGATGAACGTGTCGATGAAAGAGGTAGTTGCGCCGTAGAGAATTCCCGCGATCAAGAGCAGCGCGAACGGCACGACGATCATCAGGCGGCGGTTCGCGGCTTCGAGTTCTCCGTACTCGCCCGCCCATTCCAGATGCACGCCTTCGGGAATTCGCACCTGCTGCGCGATCGCCGCGCGCGCATCTTTAATCGCGCCGGCAAGATCGCGCCCGGATACCGAGAAACGCAGCGGGACGTAGCGCTCGAGCGATTCGCGGTAGATGAAGGATGCACCCTGCTCGCTCTCGACGTCGGCAATCTGGGCGAGCGGGACTTGCCCGCCGCTCGGGACGTTGACGCGGATTTGCTTGATGGCGTCGAGGCTCTGCCGGTACTGCGGCATCCAACGGACGACGAGATCGAAGCGGCGGTCACCTTCGAGCACCTGGGTGACCGCCTGTCCGCCGATCGCCGCCTGCACGACTGCGGCGACATCGCCCGAGTTGAGTCCGTAGCGGGCGCAGTTGGCGCGATCGGGCGAGATGACGAGGTTGGGCTGGCCGAGCGAGCGCAGGACAAAGACGTCGGTAATTCCGGGGATGCGCTTTAAGATATCGGCAATCCGGTTGGCGACCGACTCGTCGCTGTCGAGATCGTAACCGAACACTTTGACCGCATTCGAGCCGGCCTTGACGCCCGAGAGCGCCTCATCGACGTTATCTTCAATATTCTGACTGTAGGAAAAGCCTACGCCTGGGAATTGCCGGCGCAGATGCGCGTCCATGTCGGAAACGAGTTGTGCCTTGGTCATGCCCGGGGGCCAATCTTCCTGCGGCGTGAGGTCGACCGAGAATTCGATGTTGAAAAATCCGGTTGTCTCGGTGCCGTCATCCGGACGGCCGAGTTGCGAGACAACGTTGGTGACTTCAGGATAGGAGAGAAAGATCCGCCGCATGCGATTGCACATCGCGGCTCCGTGGTCGAGCGATATCGTCAGCGGCATCATCGCGTGCGCCCAGATGTTGCCCTCTTCGAGCTTGGGGAGGAACTCGCCGCCGAGACGCGGAAACAGCGAGAAGCCGGCCGCGATGATCACGGCGATCACGGTTAATGACAGGCGCGGCCAAGAAAGCACGCGGACAAAGATGCCGTGGTAGAAGCGGCGAAACGCCTCCCAGATCGGATTGTGCGATTCCTTTAAACCGCGCGCGAAGAAGAACGAGCTCAGCACGGGCGAGAGCGTGACCGCAAGCAGGATCGCGGTGCCGAGCGCGTAGGCGTAAGTATGCGACATCGGCGAGAAGATCGCACCTTCGACCCCGCGCATCGTAAACAATGGCAAAAACGCGACTACGAATATCAGCGTCGAAAATAGCATCGGTCCGCCCACTTCCTGCGCCGCGCGCAAGATCCGGCCGCGCACGCTCTCGTGCTCATACTCCTCGGCGGTCAGATGGCGGTAGATGTTCTCGATAACGATGACGGTCGAGTCGATGATAATGCCGAAGTCGATTGCGCCGAGCGAAATCAGATTGGCCGGCGTCTTGGTCAGGTGCATCAGCGTGAACGCGCCGAACAAGGCGAGCGGAATATTTATCGCCGCGATAATCGCCGCGCGCAGATTGCCCAGAAAAAATATCAGCACCAGGAACACCAGCAGAATCCCGACCGAAACGTTTTCCATCACGGTCCTGAGCGTCGTCTCGACCAGGCCTGTACGATCGTAGTAGGGCACCACCTTGTAGCCCTTCGGCAGCATCCCCTCGGTATTAAGCTGTTTGACCTTCTGCTCGACACCTTTGAGCGTGGCGAGCGTGTTGCCATACTTGCGCATCAGGACGATTCCTTCGACGACCTCGTCCTGGTTATTCATCCCGACAATCCCCAGCCGAGGCGCATAGCCGACGGATACATCAGCGACGTTCGCGACGGTGATCGGCGTCGAATGAGTTGAGCTAAGGACGGTGTTTCGGATATTGCCCACGGAAGTAATCAGACCGAGGCCGCGCACATCCATCGCCTGCTCGCCGACGTTTAGGTAGTTACCTCCGGCGTTGATATTGGCGTTCTGGAGCGAACTGATCAGAGTGGACAGTGGAACGTTGTAATAAATGAGGCGCTGCGGATCGACATCCACATGGTATTGCTTGGTGAGCCCGCCGAAACCGTCAACGTCGATAACACCGGGGACCGTCTTGAGCTGTTTTTCAAGCACCCAGTCCTCGATCTCCTTTTGCTTGAGCAAATCATGGTCGTCGCTCTGAATAGTGTATCGATAGATTTCGCCGATCGGATTTTCGGGAGAGATTCCCGGACTAACGCCTTGCGGCAGCGTGATAAACCCGAGCCGGTTGATGGTCTGGATGCGATCCATGTAATAATCGCTGTTCCAACTGAAATAGCATCGGATATCGGAGAGGCCGAACAGTGATATCGAATCCATCCGGACCATGTTGCGCATCCCGCCGAGCCCATACTCAGTCGGGACGGTGATTAGCTTCTCGACTTCCTCGGCGCTGAGTCCATTGGGGAGGGTAAGAACCTCGACCATCGGCTGGACAGGATCCGGATAAGCTTCGATATCGATCTGGCTGAAGGAGTAGATGCCGACGAGGAACAGGACGACCGCCATCCCGATTACGACGATTCGCTCGCGGAGCGCGAGCCCCATCAACATCTGAATCATGGCTGAACTTGTCCGGCGCGCGCAAAACCGCGCGAGTTACGAACTCTCTCCGTGGGCTTCGTGCCAGAGGGCGTTGACTTGAATGGTCTGTCCGGTGATGACGCGATCGCCGGGCTTCAACCCGGCGATGACGCGGGCGTAACCTTTTTCGCTCCACGAGCCAATCGCGACTTCGCGGCGCTCGATACGGTTGGCGCCGGCATCGACGAACGCGTAATAGCCATTAGTCTCGAATATCAGCGCGTCCTGTTCGACAACCAGCGCGGAGCCGGGCCGGGTGACTATTTTGACCCGCGCGAGCATCTGGGGCTTGAGCTTCAAGCCGGGGTTTTTCACCTCGCAGCGGATCTGAAGCGTGTGAGTATTGGGATCAACTCCAGGGCTGATCCGGGCGATAACGCCGTGAAAGACATCGTTCGGATAGGCAGTGGTAACGGCGTCGAGATTCTGTCCGACGTGGATCCGGGCGAGGTCGTCTTCATAGATGTCGCCGGTAATCCAAACGTCCTCGAGAGTGCCGAGCGAATACAGTTCGTCGCCGGGATTGACGGCGCCGCCGCGAATCGCCTTCTTTTCGACGACGGTGCCGCCGATCGGCGCGCGCATCCATACGACAGGCGCGGGGGCTTTTATCGCGGCGATATCCGCGTCATCCATCCCGAGCAGTTCGAGCTTGCGCTTTGCG
Organism: Deltaproteobacteria bacterium; assembly: GCA_021799555.1. Classification (GTDB taxonomy): domain Bacteria; phylum Desulfobacterota; class Binatia; order Binatales; family Binataceae; genus JBARDN01. The sequence goes on from JAJZAG010000072.1 coordinate 9,760, forward strand.
GCGGTCACGAGCGATTCGGCGAGATTGACTCCGCCCGTCATCTCGGGTTTCCCGGTCAGCTTCGCGGTGGTAGCCGCCTGCAACAGCTCGGCTTCGGCGGTCATGAAGTCGGGGCTGTACAACGAGACAATCGGTTCGCCGCGATGCACGTTGTCCCATAGCGAAACGCGCGTCTGTTCGATTCTGCCCTGTACGCGCGAGACGATTGTCGAAACGCGGCGATCGTCGAAGCTCACCTGGCCTGTCGTTTCGAGCACGCCCGGCAACTCGACCTCCCGCACGGTGCTGAAGCGGGCACCCGGAACCGCGGAAAGCGAGAGCTCGATCATTTCAGGCTTTCCGACCTGGCGGATCAGCGCGGGTATTGCGGCTTGCTCGGACTGCGCCGCATGGGTGGCGGACTCGCCGCGGCATCCTGCGGCCGTTATAACGAGACCGGCAAGCGCGGCGAACGCCAGTCCTAAGTTGATTCGTGTCGTCATTTGGGTAGCGAAGCCCCGATAGTTTGTTCGAGCGCCACTTTACCGGCAAGGAACTGATTGGCAGCCTGCAGATAGTTGATTCGCGCGGCGTAGTCGCGGCCGAGCGCGCCGGCCAAGGTGGTGAAATCGATTTTCCCCGATTGATAAGCGATAAGCGCGACGTTGAAATCCTGGCGCGAAAGCGCGATCAGCGAGTCTCGGTACAATAGCGCGGTCTGATAGGCGAGTTGGGTGGTGCGAAAAGTCGAAGTCACCGCCGCGGCGGTCTGCGTGCGCACCGAGGCGAGGTCGTCGCGCGCAGCTTCAAGGTCGTGGCCGGCCCTGGCGACGTCTTCGTTCTGATGCAGCCAGAAAAAAATCGGCACGTTGAAACCTACAATCACCGAATGGTCCTGCGTCTGGCTCGGCGACGGCGCGAAATTCGGCACCAGGTAGTCATCGAACTGATAACCCACAGTGAAGTCGGGCAGGTATTCCATCTTTGCAAGAAAGAGCGCGGTGTTGCTGTTGCGCTCCGCCAGGGCGCTTTCGAGGATCTCCTGGCGAAGCCGCCATGCCAGATCGACGAGCGAATCAACCCGGACTTTGAGCGGTTCGAGCCTCAACGTGCGATCGATCGCGAGCGGCTCGTCGGGCGGACGGTTGAGCAATTGATTGAGAGCCGTCTTGTCGTTCAAAACCGACGTCTGGTACTGAGCCTGCTGCTGGCGGGCGGCGGCGAGATCGAATTCGGCGCTGATAAAATCGGTTTGGGTCGCCTGATTGGCGGTGTAGGCGATTTGCGTGACCTTGAGCACACGGTTCAAGTTGTCAAGATTTTCAGCATTGACCTTGGCCAGCGCCGAATCGAGGAGGAGCTGATAATAGCCGGCCTCGACGGCGGCACGCGTGTCACGCAGGGCGGCTTCGTAAGTGAGCCGGGCAATTCGCGCGTTGCGCTTGGCCTGATCGGTTTGGAGCAGAGCCTTGCCCGGAAACTGAAAAGACTCGGTCACGTTATAGGATTGCAGCGCCGCCTTGCCGAAGGGGTTGCTCGGGCTATCGGTATTGAAGAAGGTGAAGACGGGATCGTTGGGAGCATAGGCTTGCTTGATCGAATGCTCGGCGGAAAACCATCGTTCGCGCGAAGCTCTGACCGCGGGATTTTCGCGCTCGGCAATCTCGACCAGTTGATCGACCGTGAGTAGCATCTCGCCCGCGCCAAACTGTTCCGGCGCCTGTGCGGTAGATGGAGAATGCGCCGCGAAGGCTGACTGAGAGGCGGCGGCAACTCCAGCCAGGAACACGAGCAATGCGAAGGCGATTCGTGGGGACGATCTGAGCATCGATGTTATGTTCCTACACTTCCCCGGAGACGACGCAATCCTCGCGCAAAGTCCGCCGAGGCGAGCCTCATTAAACAGGTTTGAGGAGACGCACGGAAGTATCCCGGGGGCGATGAAATATTAACAAATGTGAAGTGGCGGGTGGATAGGGAATTCAGCAGCGTGCTCGCACCGGAGCGTACGCGTCCGAAAGAGAAAACCCCGGCTCGAATCAAGAGCCGGGGCGGAAGCTTCAAGGATAGTTCGTGTGGCGCCGCGAAACTTACTTCGCCGCGGTTTTCGCGGCGGCCGCGCCCGCCTGCTGCAGCGAGCGCACGTACATCACGACGTCCCAACGCTCGTGCGCCGACATCGCGTCGTCGTAGGAAGGCATCAGCAGGATTCCGTCGCGGATCGCGCCGTAGATATATCCGTCAGGGAGATCCTTGCTGGTGCCCGAGACGAGATTCTTCGGGGGATCGTGGAGCAGATGAGCGACGGGGCCGTCGCCGAGGGCGTTTTCGCCATGGCACGGAGCGCAATTATTGTTGAACAGAGCCTTACCGTGGGCCAGGTTTTCCGGCGTCGGCTTGAGCGGGTTTTGCATTTTGATCGTCATCTGTTCAAGCGACATCGGCGGTTCGCCGCGATTCACCGGCATCGTGTCGTCAGGCATAACGCGCGGTGCGCGTGAGAGCGGCTGCACGGCCGCTCCACGGTACATATCGATACTCCACGGGAACGACCACGCCGCACTCGCCGAAAAGACAAGCGCCACACCAACCATCGCCGTAGCGCGCATCGCGTTGCGCGCGCGCCGCAAACCTGCCAGTCCTGTCACGTTCAAAGCCAGCACTCTCTTTCAAAGATGATTGCTTTACTTCCTGACCGTTACAACGCCAACCATACCTGCCTTCTCATGTGGAACGCAAAAGTAATGGTAGGTTCCCGGCACGGTGAAAGTGTAGGTGAAAGTTCCGCCCGGCGGCATGAAGCCCGAGTCGAAGGTGCTTGCACCTTTGGGCTCCGAGGCGTCCTTCGGATTTTGCGCGTCGGCGGGAACGAGCGTGACCGAATGCACGGTCTTGCCGGTATTGATCCATTTGACGGGCTGACCAACCTTGACGGTGACCTTCGCAGGCTCGTAAACGGCGGGGGTATCGCCCATCTTGATTACGACAGGGGCCGTCGCCGCGAGAGCCGGATTCGGCAGTGTCGCAAGGACCAGGGCAACGCCGATCGCGGCAGCGATTAAGGCGATACGCAGCCATAGGCGACCTCGAGTCAGGCGGGTTGCAGGCCTGATGCTCAGATCGATAACTC
>JAJZAG010000423.1 GCA_021799555.1 Deltaproteobacteria bacterium
AGCATCGGTTCTTTTGTGAAGATAAGATGAACGTGGAAGTCCCGCCGACTCGCCGACATTACTCGCTGAGCCATGCATCCCAGACTCGCGTATTACTGCCCCCTGAGCTCTCGCATGTTTATGATAGCGCTTGGTTCGATGCGCCAGTCCGGTCAAAATCTTAGCTGCGATTTCCGCGATGAGTGGATTTGTTGCATACGGCGGGCGGCGCCCGGTTCCGGAACCGCGCCCGCCTGCTTCGATTCTGCGGCCCTTCCGTCTGCGAATCTTCGCCGCATTATGGGTCGCAGCGCTGGTCTCGAATATCGGCACCTGGATGCAAAACGTCGGCGCCGCGTGGCTGATGACCTCGCTTACGCCGTCTCCGATGATGGTGGCGCTGATCCAGACCGCGTCCAGCCTGCCGATCCTGATGCTTGCGCTGCCGGCTGGAGCACTGGCCGACATCGTCGATCGTCGCCGCCTGCTCATTTTCTCGCAAGCGTGGATGCTCGTGGCGGCGGGCGGGCTCGGATGGCTCACGCTGGCCCACTCAGTCTCGCCGTGGATTCTGTTGTTGTTGAGCTTTGCGCTTGGCGTCGGCTCTGCGCTCAACGCGCCCGCATGGCAGGCGATTATCCCCGAGCTGGTCTCGCGCGACGATCTGACCCCTGCGATTTCTCTCAACGGCATCAACTATAACGTCGCGCGCGCGATCGGCCCTGCGATCGGTGGAATCGTCGTTGCCGCCGCCGGCGTCGGTCCGACTTTCGTGCTCAATGCGCTTTCGTTTCTGGGCGTGATGGCCGTGCTTTACCGATGGCGCCGCGTCGCGCGGCCGGCTGTGCTGCCCGCCGAGCGTGTGATGGGCGCGATTCGCGCCGGAATCCGCTTTGTCCGCCACGATGCGAAACTCCGTGCCGTGCTGGTCAAAACTGCGGCGTTCATTTCCGGTTCGAGCGCCTTGTGGGCCGTCTTACCTACCGTCGCGCGATGGCGTTTTGACCTGGGCGCAGCCGGCTATGGAATGCTGCTCGGCTTTTTCGGCGGCGGCGCCGTGATCGGCGGAATCTTGATGCCACGCATCGCGCGACGGTTTTCGCGCGACACCGTCGTGTGGGCCACAGCGATTATCGTCGTGGGTGCGACGGCTGCCCTAGCGCCGCTCCACAGTGTTGCGCTCGCCTGCGCGACGCTGTCCATCGCGGGGGCCGCATGGACAATCGCGATGTCCACGCTCAATGTCGCTGCGCAGCTCTCGGTACCCGAATGGGTGCAGGGCAGGGCGCTCTCCATCTACCAGATGATTGTGCAGGGCGGGATGGCAGGCGGCGGCGTGCTATGGGGCTACGTTGCCGAGCGGTTCAGCCTTCCTGTGGCGCTGGTCGCCGGCGCGATCGCGACGATGCTCGCGATGGTCGCAAGCTTCCGGTTCAAGCTCGCCGCCGACGCCGAGCTCGACTTCGATCCCGCGCCGCGCCCGATGCCGGAGACGACGTTCGAGATCGATCCCGATAGCGGTCCAGTCCTGATCACCATCGAATACCTTATCGATCCCGCGCGTGCCGCCGGGTTCGAGCAGGCATCGCGCGCGCTGCGCGAAATCCGCCGCCGCGACGGTGCGACATTCTGGGGGATGTTCTTCGACGCCGCCGCTCCCGGTCGCTTCGTCGAGTATTTCGCGGTGGAGTCATGGCTCGAGCATCTCCGCCAGCATCAGCGCTTCACCGCATCCGACCTCCCGATTATCGAGCAGGTATTTTCGTTCCATATCGGCGCCGCGCCCCCGCTCGTGCGGCATCAGATCTCGGCGCAGAGCATCGACGGTGCCAGCGCCGAATTGTTCGCACGCTTCGCGGCCGCCGTACCGCCCGTGCGCGGCGAGGTCTGAAGCTCGTGCGGTTTGTGCTTGTGCGCATTCGCTGCTACGGTTCCCGAAGTGCGGGCGCAGCGCCCGGCTCAAGGAGACCTCGATGCGTAAGCTCATCGCTACCGCCGCGTTCGTCGCAATGGTTGCGGGCATTGCATTTGCCGCCGACCATGCCCGCCATGCGACCTACACTGATCCCTCGGCCGCGAATAAGGGTGCTGTCGCCCTATGCAAGGGCTTTTACGGTGAGGACGATAATCGGTCTCCATGCCAGGATTGGTGCGAACAATGGCGCCAGAGCCACGAAGGCGCTACTTGCGAGTGCGCCGAGGGCAAATGCGACGCCGACGAAACACACTGAGCCGCCCAGTCTTCCGGCGTGACATGCCGTTGCAGCGTGCGCATTTCCGACGTGAGTTTCTGACCATGCCGTGGTGAAACAGGCGGAATCCCGAAGGCGTTTTAATCTCCGGCTTCGATCTATTTCGCGTCGTGGAAGATGATTCCGAGCGCGTAACGCTCGCCGTGTGTGATCGTGCTGACGCCATGTCTGACGTTGAGCCGATAATGCCCGCGCGCACCGGCCGCGGGGCGATAGCGATTCGGAAAGATTACGCCGCATCCTGCTCCCGCCGCGATTGCGTAGCCGCGGGATTGCGCGCGCGGGCGCTGCTCTACTATCAGCAGATCGCCGCCGTCGAAATCAACTCCGCGCTCGCTCAACGTGCAGGTGAAC
>JAJZAG010000073.1 GCA_021799555.1 Deltaproteobacteria bacterium
GTTCGAGCGCACCGCCGGTTACTACGCCGTTATGATGGCTGGCGGAACGATCGCCTTCGCCGAAGGACTGACATCGATCGCTTCCGACCTGCAGGAGATCAATCCCACCGTGCTGCTGGTGGTGCCGCGCCTGCTCGAGGCCATATACAGCCGCGTGATGAAGCAGGTCGAATCGAGTCCCGGTTACCGGCGTGCGCTGTTCAACGCCGCCCTATCGGTCGGCAAGCAGGCTGCCGAGTACCGCCATCATGGGAAACGCGTGCCGCCGGAGCTCGCGCTGCCGATGATGATATTCCGCAAGCTGGTCTTCGCGCGGATAACCGGAATCTTCGGCACCCGGCTGCGCTACCTGATTTCAGGAGGCGCGCCGTTGCCCAAGGAGATCTTCCGCTTCCTGGCCGCCGCGGAAGTTCCGATCGCAGAGGGTTACGGCCTTACCGAAGCGGCTCCGGTCGTCTCGGTCAACCTCGACCGCGGACGTACTCGAATCGGCACCGTCGGCCGCGCGCTCGCCAGCGTCGAGGTGATGACCGCGCCGGACGGCGAGCTGCTGGTGCGCGGGCCGAACGTAATGAAGGGATATTACAAGCGCGAAGCCGACACTCGTGAAGCGATCGATCCGCAAGGATGGCTTCACACTGGCGACATCGCCAGCATCGACGCTGAAGGCTACATCTCCATCACCGACCGCAAGAAGGAAATCATCGTCCTCTCGGGCGGGAAGAATATCTCGCCCGCGAATCTCGAAACCCGGCTTGCGACCGATCCTTATATCGCGCAGGCATGCGTCGTCGGCGACCGCCGCAAGCATCTGGCCGCGCTCCTGGTTCCGAACTTCGACAATCTGAGCGACTACCTGAAGAATAACGGCCTCGCCGCAAAGCAGCCCGAAGAACTGGTCGAAGCGCCGGCGATCCGCCAACTCTTCGCGTCGAAAATAAGACAGTTCAACAAACCGCTCTCCGACGTTGAGGCGATTTCAAACTTCACCCTGATCCCGCACCCCTTCACCCAGGAAAACGGCGAACTAACCCCAACCCTGAAACTCCGCCGCAAAGTAGTCCAGGAACACTACCGAGAACAAATCGAATCGATGTACCGCGATTGACCGGCGCGCCTCCCGAAACATCCGCCGCGCCCGCGTATGTCATCGCGGCGTCGCTGCCGCGGAGGAATCTTTGCGTGCGGCATCAGCGGCGAGAGCTTCAACCAGCGCAAGGCGCCAGGATGAAAGTCAAGAGGCAAGTTGCCGTACTTGACTACGGCATTGAAGGCTGGCAGGGGTTATGGCATGAAGCCTGACCGAAAGATCACCGTGCACGTGCGGGGCGATCTGCTGGAGAAGGCCCAAAGGGCCGCACACGCGGGAGTCAGCGAAACGGTTCGTAAGGGTCTCGAGTTGCTGGCGGCCGGTGCGGCTTACGACCGCCTGCTTAGGATGCGCGGGAAAGTGAAATTCTCCGTCAGCCTTCGTGAGCTGCGCGAGGACCGCCGATGATCGCGCTGGACACGAGCTCGATCGTCGCGTTTCTAGCGGGTGCGGACGGCGCGGATGTTGACGCGGTCGCGGCCGCACTGGAGACGCGCCAGGGCGTTTTTCCCCCGGTCGTGGTGACGGAACTGCTCAGCGACCCAGCCGCGCGAAACTCGCTCGCAGCCCTGATTCACGCGGTTCCGACGCTCGAGGTGCTCGATGGCTACTGGGAGCGCGCCAGCGAGCTCCGCGCTAGGCTGTTGTACAGAGGTCTCAAGGCGCGCCTCGCGGACACGCTTATCGCGCAGTCCTGCATCGACCACCGAGTCGCCTTGGTAACCCGGGATCGCGATTTCCGCAACTTCGCGCGCCACGGCGGCCTGCGCGTCAGGTAGTCCGGCAAAAGAACAGGCAGTTGCTCCAGGTCTCGCTCACGCGGACCCTCCGCGGATTGAATCAGGAGCTTGCCAATACGGCTTCCGGGCGGCGGGTCATTTGGACTCGCCGTTTTCCGACGCGAGCAGAGCGTGGATCGTCACCAACTGCCTGACCAGGTACGAGCGCTTGCCCTTGGGGGTCTGCACCTCGATATCGTCGTCGGATGCCTTGCCGATCAGCGCGCGGCCGAGCGGCGACGACAGCGAGATCTTGTTCAGCGCGCCGTCAACTTCTTCGGGCACCACGATCTCGTATTCGGCCGTGCCGCCCTCGTCGAGATCCTCGAGCGTGACACGGCTGCCGAGGCCGACGGTGTCGCGCGGGATCGAGTCGAGGTTGATCGTCGTGAGCTCGGCGATTCGCGCCTCCATGTTGTTGACCCGCGCGCGCAGGAACTCCTGGCGCTGCTTCGCCATCGCCCACTCCGCGTTCTCGGACAAGTCGCCGTGCGCGCGGGCGCGTTCCAGTTCTTTGGGCAAATCGACGGTGAGCTCGCGCTTCATCACCTCGAGGTCTTTTCTGAGCCGTTTGATTACCGGTAATTCAGCCATCGAATACTTCTTCCTGGAGAGACGCCACGCGGCGCCGGTTATTTCATCTTACCCCGCGTGCACCGCGTCCAAGTTCCGCGCGTCAACCCGCTTGCCCCGCACGCCGCGCCTAATCCGCCACGATCGAGGTGAGGCTGCGATTAACTCCGGTCACGCTCTGAATCTTCTGCACCACCAGTTCGCCGAGCGCGGTCACGTCGTGCGCCTCGGCGATCGCGATAATGTCGTGCGGGCCGGTGACGGCGTGCGCAACCGAGACGCCCTCGACCTGGCGAATTCGCGCCGCGACTTCCCGCGCTTTGCCGGGTGAAGTGTCAATCAGGATGAATGCCTTGACCGCCATATCGTTACCTCCCGAGGTCCGTCCGCGCGTTGCCGCCGGCCCGGACGGTTTCAACCTTGCGGCGCGACCGGACTGCCCTGCGCGTCGTATTTGTAAAATCCGCGTCCGGCCTTGCGTCCCAGATAGCCCGCGTCGACGTACTTCTTCAGCAATGGACAGGGCCGGTATTTGTCGTCGCCGAGCACCCGGTGCATCACTTCCATGATCGCAAGGCAGGTGTCGAGACCGATCAGATCGGCCAACTCGAGCGGCCCCATCGGCTGATTGGTGCCGAGCTTCATCGCGGTGTCGATATCCGTCACACCGCCGACGCCCTCGTAAAGGGTGTAGATGGCTTCGTTGATCATCGGCAGCAGGACGCGATTGACGATAAACCCCGGAAAGTCCTGCGCCGTCATCGTGGTCTTTCCGACTCTTTCGGCGAGCGCGCGCGTGGCCCGGTAGGTCTCGTCTGAAGTCGCCAGTCCGCGGATAATCTCGACCAGCTTCATCGCCGGCACCGGATTCATGAAGTGCATCCCGATCAGACGGTCGGCGCGGCTGGTCCGCGCGCCCATTTTCGTGATCGAAATCGAAGACGTGTTCGAGGCGAAGATCACCTCGGGCGGACAGATCTGGTCGAGCCGCTGGAACAGCGCAATCTTGGCCTCTTCGTTTTCCACCACCGCCTCGATCACGAAATCCACCGCCGCCAGGTCTTCAAGCCGTGGCGAGGTCGAGACCCGCTCCAGAAGCTGGTCGCGTTCCTCGGGCTTGAGGCGTCCGCGCGCGACCATTCGCTCCAGGTTGCGCGCGATCGTCGCGACTCCGCGCCGGGTCAGCTCCGGTGTGACGTCGTGGATAACCACGTTGATTCCCGCCTGTGCCGTAACCTGCGCGATTCCCGCGCCCATCTGACCTGCGCCGATAACCCCCACCGTGCTTATCGCCATCATTTGCTCCCGATTCTCTACTAGATGTAGGAAATGTAGTTCCTAAGCGAGCTCAGCAGCGCGGCCACGTCGGCTTCGGCGCCCAGCTCCCGGCACAAAATATCGTAGTACGCCTTGATCCGGCCGCGCTCCTGCGCCTCGGGAGCAACCGCCAGCAGCGCCTGGAACTCCTTCAAGATCGCCTGCGTCTCGAGTTTCCGCTTGACCGGAATCGTCTCGTCGTCGACGGCGATAAGCAGCCGGATATGATCGATCATCCGGTTCATCACTGCGAAATCGCTGCGGTCTTTTGGCGCCGGCATCGCGATTCAAAACTGCGCGCGCGATAGCCGCGGTTGCGGCTCGCCGCCGCGCGGCTCCGTTCCGCCGCCGCGCTCGAGAGCTTCACGGACCCGCCGCACGTCGTCGGGCGTCTGCCGTCCCGGCATCCCAAGCCCCTGCATCAGCGCGTTGGTGAGGTTCGAGGTCAGGCGATCCCGAATCGTCGGTGCGGCGCCGACTTGTGCGTCGAGAACGATCTCGACCTGCTCGCGCTCAAGTCCTTCGGCGATAAACAGATCCACCAGGCTTGCGATTCCAATCTCGCCGCCCGATCGTTCGACGATCGCGACCACTTTCGCGCAAGCCGGGCACACCCTGCGCAGCAGGCCGCTTCGTTTTCGGCAATAGTTACAGCGCATCGATGCGCCCTCGCCTAAGTGCCCGATCGCGCCGCGACAGGATCGCGGCGCCGTCGCGGATCTCCAGGCCCAAAAAACATGAAGCGGGCGTTCGCCAAAAAGGGCGGCCTGCTTCACTTTTGAAGTTACACGCGCAAGGATAGCGCCGCAAGGCGGAGTGGGAAATCGGATTCGAAATGTGCGAGGGTTGACAGACGCGAAAGGCGCGACTATCTTGCAATTGAAACTCATTATCATAATGTCCATCGCCGCTCCGCGCGCCGCAATCGCTGATGCATAATCTCCCAAGCACCGCACTTCCGTACTTCCTTTACTCTCTCGGTATCATCCTGCGCGAGGGTCTCGAAGCAATCCTCGTCATTATCGCGCTCGCCGCCGGCACCCGTGACGTTGACGGCCACGACCGCTCGCGCGACGTTTATAGGGGTGCGATATTGGCTGTCGTCGCCAGCGTCGTCCTCGCATGGGCGGTCAACCATCTTATCGGCGACGACGTAAACGACACGCTCGAAGGCGCTTTCCAGTTCCTCGCCGCCGCGACGCTATTCTATGTAAGCTCGTGGCTGACCTCGAAGGCCCAAGCCGACCAGTGGAATAAGTTCATCGCCGCAAAAGTCCGCATCGCACGCGAAAGCGCCCTCCCCTCGGTTGCGCTCGGCCTGACGGCCTTTCTCGCCGTGATTCGCGAGGGCGCCGAGACCATCGTCTTCTTCCAGGCGTTGACCGCGGGCGCGACGCTCGCGCTTGAGCGCGACGCCGTAATGCTCGGGGTCGCGGCGGGCGCGGTCGGTCTTGCGGTGATTTTCTGGACGCTGACCCGCGCCGCCTATCGAATCCCCCTGCGCGCCTTATTCACCGTCACGTCGGCGATGCTTTACGCGCTCGCCGTCGTGTTCGTCGGACAGGGCGTCGCAAGCTGGCAAGAGGCCAACCTCTTGGGCGCAACCTTCGTCGAACACGTCCCGCAGATAACGGCGCTTGGCCTGTTCCCGACGGTTCAGTCCATCGGCGCACAGGTCGCCCTGATCGCGGTCGCGATGCTGGCGTATTTTTTTCCGCGCGGCGGATCGCGCGGCGCGGTCAAGGTCGAGCGGACCGCGCGGTCGGCGACGCGTCCGACCTGACCGGCGCACCCGCATTATTTCCGTAGAGCACTTCCTCAACCGTCGTCGTCAAGCGCTCGGCTTGCGCCAGCGCCCTGACCCCCATTGCGATACACTCTTCGACGCGCGGATCTCCGGCACGCGTATGCTCTCGCACCGTGCGCAATGTGTCGCGCAGGGACGCGCTTTCCTCTAGGAGCTTCGCCAGTTGCGTCGCCACCATCGGCGTCGATCCGCCCTCGCCTGCAGAAAGATCGAGCGCGAAGGCTTGTTCGTGTTCCGAATGCGCGAGCCTGCGCAGCGCGGCGCGAATCATGTCGCAGGATTGCTCCGCGCCCAGATGCCCACGGGCCGCCTTCGGCGCGGGCGGCGTTTCAGCCGCCGCGTGCGCGCTTAAGGCGGCAATCAAAATCAACAGCGCAAGCGCCCCCGCACGCCCGAGTAATCGTGCGCGATACCTGAAAGCCGGCCTCCGTGCCAGTTTTCCGTTCTTCTGTGGAGACCCGCTCGTGCCGATTCTTACGCGGCGTCTTCGTCGGCGGCAGAGTAGCCCAGCACGCTCAGGAACGCTTCCTTCTCGCCGGACGGCATGATGTAAATTCCGTCCCATCCGCAGACCTCTTCGCACAGAAGGCATCCCACGCAGGTCTTCTCGTTGACCTGAACGCGGCCGAGATAATTCGCGGTGTTTTCCGGCGACGGCGTGATGCACTCGAACGGGCACACGTCGATACACACGCCGCAGCCATTGCAATTGTCCGGATGCACGATCGCGATCGGACGCTCGGCGCGCTTTAGCACGTGGGTCATCTCGCCCCGGTTGTTCATGATCGCATCGTCGGGGCAGATTACACCGCACGCCGCGCAGTCGATGCACAGCGCCGGCTCGATAAAATAGACCCGCTTCGATTCGCCGGAAATCGCGCCCGTCGGGCAGCGCTTTTCACATGCGCTACATCCTGTGCAATTCTCGGCGATGATCGTGAACGGCATGTATGCTTCCTCGCTCGGACCTGACTCCTACTTGCGCATCTCTTCGATAATCCGGTCGCGATGTCCGTGTTCGATAAGCTGATCGTTGCGCCGCGCCTGCTTGAGCGCCATCCACGTGAAAAACAGCACCAGCAGCATCATGCCCATGATCGGGATGTTGTCGGCTTGGGTCAGGATTAGCAGAAACTGCTGCAGGCCGGTCAGTTGTTCCATCGCGTCCCTCTGCCTCGTCCGCCGCGGCCGACGTGTGCCGCCGCGGCCGCAAACCCTCTTGTACTGTGCGGCGTAACTGATCTCGATGTACCAACAGGATTAGATCAAGTCAACGCAATCCGCGCGGTCCGCCTAATGACCTTGGGCGCATCAGCAGCGATCCGATTTGCCCGCGCACCACCTCGCGACGCGCCGCCAGCAAAGCTCCGCATAACCCGTCCCCGCCAGATTCGAGAACACGCGCGCGTGGCTTGCCGCGCGCGAGGAATCCCGGACTTCTGACGGCGCCCGCCTCCTCGTGCAGGTCGAAAATAGCTCGTGCAAGGCCTACCTGGTCGCCATCGCGCGAGTTTTCGATATAATGCGCCACGATGGCGGACGACGCCCAGACATCGACCCTTGTTCCCGCCGCCGCGCGCGGTCCCATCAAACTAATTTGGGGGACTCTGGCGACGCTCCTGAGCGTCATTTACACCGTCATCCTCGCTCCGATTGCGGCGCTGTGCGCTTTCTTCGGCCATCCGCGTCCGGTCACCCACCTCGCCAAGCTATGGGGATGGCTCATCATTCGAACCTGCGGCATCCGCGTCGAGATTGATGGTCTCGACAATCTGAGTGGATTGAAATCCTATATCCTGGTCAGCAATCATCAGAGCTTTTTCGATATTTTCGCGGTCGCGGCGTTCATGCCGGGGCCGATTCGCTTCGTCGCCAAAAGGGAGTTGCTCAAAATTCCCGTGCTTGGTTACGCGCTCAACAATTCCTGCCACATCGTGATCGATCGCCAGGCGGGGGGACGCGAAATTCGCCGCGCGATCGAAGTAAGCAAGATGGGCTACAGCATCTGCGTCTTCGCCGAGGGCCACCGCTTCAACGACAATCGCGTCCATGATTTCGAAGAAGGCGCCGCATGGCTCGCCATCCTGACCAAACTACCCGCGGTGCCAATGGCGATCAGCGGATCGGGAGGATTCTTTCCGCGCCGTGCGATGATCGTCGTTCCCGGCGGAATGATGAGGATGCGGATCGGCGCGCCGATTCAGACCGCCGGATTGCGCGGCGCGGACCGCGCCGAGCTATCGCACCGCCTGGAACAATCGGTCCGCGCGATGTTCTCCGAAGAACCGTAACGCCGCCCGCGCGCCGCGCTATTTGCCCTGATAGCGCGCGGGGCGCTTTTCTAAAAATGCCTTCACGCCTTCCTTGAAATCGTCCGACTTCGTCATCGCCGTCATCGACTCGTCGTCATCCCGAATCGCGGTGGCGAGGTCGGTGAACAGATGTTTGTACACGAGCTTTTTGGCGTGCGCGACGCCGAGCGGCGAGCACTTGTTCGCAATATGCCCCGCGACCTCGCGCGCCGTATCCATCAGCTTGTCCGCGGGCACCACGCGATTCACCAGCCCCATTGCGAGCGCCTCTTGCGCGTCAACCAGACGCCCCGTCACCGCCATCTCGACCGCGCGCGCGACCCCGACGATCCGCGGCAGCATCCACGAGGACCCGTGCTCGATCGCAAGCCCGCGCTGCACGAAAATCAACCCCATCCGCGCCGTCTCGGACGCGATCCGGATGTCCTGGTAGAGGCAGGTGGTGAAGCCGAGTCCGACGCACGCGCCATTGATCGCGCCGATTACAGGCTTGCTCAGCGCGAGCAGGTACGAATACTGGTTGCGATAATCGATCCGCTGCTGCGCAAGCCACTCGTCTTGTGCGGCGGCCGCGTTGCCGCCGGTGGCGGAAGCGCGTCCCGCCGAGATATCGGATAGCGCGCCCATGTCGGCGCCCGAGCAATAGGCGCGGCCCGCTCCGGTCATGATAATCGCGCCGACGTTCGGATCGCGTTCGGCGTCGAGCAAGGCGGTGCGCGTCTCGGCGCCCATCTTCGGTGTCCATGAATTGAGCTTCGCGGGACGGTTGAAGGTAACCGTCGCGATACGGTCGGATTTTTCGTAAATGATCTCTGCGAATTCCATCGTAAGCCTCCGGGTTCCGGTTGTTCGGGGCGATCAAAGCACTATCGCGGCACGAAATCTAACCAAGAAAATTGCTTTCATCCACCTGCGGCGGCTGTTAGTAAGAACCGGTAATGCTCTTTGCCCTTGCAAGCTCTTATCGGCGGCAACTTCGCCGCGCCTTCGCCGTAACTTCATTTTTGGTTCTGATCTTTGCGGCGCCGCCCATTATCGGCGCGCGCGCGAACCGCTCCGTGCGCGCCGCGCACGCGATCGTCGTCGCCGAATCGCCCGAAGCCGCTGCCGCGGGAGTCGAGATTCTCAAAGCCGGCGGCAACGCAATCGACGCCGCGGCCGCCGCCTCGCTCGCCACCGGAGTGACCCATCCAGCCTCGTGCGGAATCGGCGGCGGCGGCTTCATGCTCGTTTACCTTGCTCGCACGGGAAAAATTTACGCGCTGGATTACCGCGAACGCGCTCCTCTCAAAGCTTCCGCCACGATGTACCTGCGCGACGGCAAGCCCGACGAACGGCTCGCCCGCGACGGCGCGCTTGCGATTGCGGTGCCGGGCGAAATCGCAGGACTCGACGCGGCGCTGACGCGATTCGGCACGATGAAGTTTCAACAGGTTGCCGCGCCGGCGGTGAGACTCGCACGCGGCGGCTTTCCGCTCGGAGCCCATCTCGCCGCGGAGATCGGCAGAATCGCGCCGCACATCGCGAGCGACCCCGGCCTCGCTTCAACGTTCCTCAAGCCCGGCGGCGTCGCCCCAAAGCCTGGCGATCTCATTTTCGAGAAAAACCTCGCCGACACGCTCGTCGGCCTCGGCGATAATCCCGTCGAGAAATTTTATCACGGCGCTCTCGCCGCTCAGATCGCGTCGTTCATCGACGCGCACGGCGGAATCGTCTCGACCGCCGATCTCGCCGCCTATCAGCCCGTTTGGCGCGAGCCTCTGCATCGCGCCTACCTGGGCGACGAGGTCTACGTGATGCCGCCGCCGTCATCGGGCGGCGTGCTGCTCGAGATGCTCGGGATGCTCGAGCCGGGGCATCTGGCGGGTCTCGGCGTCAACACGCCGCCCTACCTGGCGCGGCTGATCGAAGTGATGCGGGAGGGATTCGTCGATCGCGATCAATACGCCGATCCGGCTTTCATCAACGTCCCGCTCGAAACGCTGCTGTCACCCCGCCATATCGACGAGGCGCGCGACCGCGCGCTGCATCACGCGCCGCCCGCGCCGACTCCGGCGGTCGCGCATGACCACGGCACCGCGAATCTTGCGGTCGTGGATAGCGCGGGCAACGTCGTTGTGCTGACGACGACGATCAACACGATTTTCGGATCGAAGCTGATGGACCCCAAAACGGGCGTGATCTTCAACAATGAGATGGACGATTTCGCGGTGGCGCCCGGCGTCCCGAACGCGTTTCGGCTCCAAGGCGTAGCGACCAATGAAATCGCACCGGGCAAACGCCCGCTGTCTTCGATGACGCCGACGATCGTCGTGCGCAAAGGCAAGCCGATCATGGCGGTCGGCGGCTCGGGCGGCCCGACGATAATCACCGGAGTGCTCCAGGTGATGCTCGACGTGATCGATTTTCATCTTGGCCCGCGCGCCGCCGTCGATGAGCCGCGCATCCACGAGCAGGCCGCGCCGCCGACGGTAATCGTCGAGGCGACAATGCCGTCCGCAACGCGCTCAGCCCTTGAGAAGATGGGTTACGCTTTGCGCGTAGTCCCGATACTCGGGGCGGTCGGCGCGATAACAATCGCACCAGGCAGCCTCCGCGCCGCCGGCGACCCCAGAAAAGGCGGCATGGCCGCGGGGTATTGAGCCCGAATCCCCACTCCCGTCATCCTGAACGGAGCCTGCCACAGTGAAGGATCTCGCGCGGTCTCCCGCGCGCAATCGATCACCCGCAAACCGACAATCAATTTCCGCCACCCGTCGGCGGCAAAAAGATTATTTCCTCGTGCGCGATAGTATCGGCGTCGTATCGCGTCGTGATGTGCACGCGGTCGCGCGGCTTCGGAGGATGACATGTCACGATGCTTGCGCTTTTTTTGCAAGCATCGTGACACGTCAGATGAGAGTCCGCAGCAGAGAATACGGCACGCATTATCACCGCGGCTGGCGTCCATCGGGCCTTACGCGCACCGATCAGACTTGCGGAAAATAAAACTTTGTGTATAATCAAACATTGCGGCGTGGGCGTTCGCAGCTCACGTCGGATGCGGACCTGACCTTGGCCGAGCGGCGATAGGATAGCGTAACGGCGCGACGCAACTCGGGTGATGGATGGAGCAGACGAAGCCAAGGCCCGCTGAAAATAATCCCAATAAATTCAACCTGAATTCGTCCCCGGAACGGTGCGCGAGACTCCGAATTCGGCGGAACGAACCCATCGCCGACACACGCCGCCAGCGGGGGCTGAACGCCGCGCCGCCCAGGTTGGCCGCATCGCACATAGCGCCCGAGACAGCTAGACTGGCACGCTGTGTCTGAAGCAGTCGAGTCGATCGGCGAGAGCCTGGGCGCGCTCGCGTCCGAGCGGCGTGCGGATACGCTCGCAATCGCAGCGCCGGCGGCGCTCGCCGCGCTAGTCTACTTCTTCAACCTCGGGACTTACCGGCTGTGGGAGCCGGACGAGGCGCGCTACGCCGAGATCGCGCGGGAGATGGCCGCGGGCGGCGGCTATCTCGTACCGCACCTCAACTACGTCATCTATATCGAGAAACCTCCGCTGCTCTACTGGATGACGGCGCTTGCGTATCGCGTCTTCGGCGTAAGCGAGTTCGCCGCGCGGTTCTTCCCGGCGCTGTTCGCGGTGATCGGCGTCGCGGCGACGGCGTACTTCGCGATGCGTACCTTCGGGCGGCGTCACGCGATCGTCTCGGGCGCGATCCTCGCGACGACTCCGCTCTATGCGATTCTCGCGCAGGTGCTGCTGACCGACATGATCCTCGCGGTGCTGATGACAATCGCGATCTTCGCACTGTACCTGCATTGGCTCGAGGGCGGCGGGCGATTGGGCGGATGGTGGTGGATCGCGTGTGTTGCGATGGCGGCGGGCGTGCTCACCAAGGGACCGGTCGGGGTGGCGCTGCCGGTCCTTGCGATGGTCGCGTTTCTTGCGTGGCAGGGCGAGCTGCGCGGCGCGCTCGGCCGGTTCCACGCGATCGCGGCGGCGATTGTGGTCGCGGCGATTGCGGCGCCGTGGTTCGTCGCGATGATCCTTCTCGTGCCGGGCTATTTCGATTTCTACTTCGTCGGCGAGCATCTGCGCCGCGTCTTCCAGCCGAGCTACAGTCACAGCGAGCCGTTCTGGTTCTATGCGCCGCCGCTTGCGGGCGGGATGCTGCCGTGGTCGATGTTCGTGCCGTTTCTGACCTGGCGCGCGATGCGGCCGAATCCGGCGCGGCGCTTTTGCGTCGCGTGCGCGGCGGTGATCGTCGGCGCGTTCTCATGCGCGAGCGCCAAGCTGATTCCGTACATCCTGCCCGCGGTGCCGCCGCTTGCGATTCTGATCGCCGACGGAGTGATCGCATGCGCGTGGCCGGAGCGCGCGGACGCGACGCGCCCGGTCGTGCGCGCTCCGGATTCGCGGATCCTTGCGGAGAGTGGGCCGATGCTCTCGCTGATGGGCGCGGGGGTGATCGCCACGGCGATGCTCGCGCCGGCATTCCGCACGCCGTATCCGATGGCGGTGCGGCCGGCGATGTACGCGATCGGCGCAATTCTGCTCGGCGGCGGCGCGATCGCGGCGCTCGCGTTTCTTGCGCGGCGCAATGCCGCCGGACTCGGCGCGCTAGTGCTCGCGACGGCGCTCGCGCTGATCGCGGGCACGTGGGCGCGGATCGAGGCGGAGCCGTTCAGATCGTACGCGAAGCTCGCGCGCGAAATCGCGCAGCGCGCGCCTGACGCGACCCTG
This sequence comes from Deltaproteobacteria bacterium, assembly GCA_021799555.1. Taxonomy (GTDB): domain Bacteria; phylum Desulfobacterota; class Binatia; order Binatales; family Binataceae; genus JBARDN01. The sequence goes on from JAJZAG010000073.1 coordinate 12,619, forward strand.
ATTTGCTACCATCGCTACGTCCAGTCGCTCGACTTCTACA
>JAJZAG010000424.1 GCA_021799555.1 Deltaproteobacteria bacterium
TTTCATCTTGTGCGGCGCGCGCGGTACGGCAAGCGCGGCGACCGCGCCGCGCGCTTCGAGAATCGGGGGTGTGTAGCGGCCGGCGCTGGCGCCGACGAGCGCGTCGGTCCATTCGCCGACTGTGCCGCCCGCGCGGGCGAGTGCGAGCGTCGCGTCCATGATCGGACCTTTCGCTGCGGCCGCCCGTTGGAGGGCCGCGCGCGCTCGCGCGACGGCGTCGTTATCGCGTGCGGCGCGCCATCGGCGAATTGCGTCGATTCGGTTTTTCTCAATCGTGGCGCGCGCGCCGTCGTCGGTGAAGGCGGCGGAGCCGTTGCCTGCGGCCGGGGTCAATCCGATTTCGCCTAGAAAGGCGTTTACGCCTACCTGAACGATCTCGCCGGTTTCGATTTTACGCTGGCGCTCGGCTATGGCGCGGGTCAGCTCGCCGGCGACGATAGCGATCGCGCGGGAATATCCGGCCTCGCGCAAGCCGGTCGCGATCGCGCGGGCGCGTTCGGCGATTTCGGTGGTCAGGCCTTCGATCACCTTGCTGCCGGCGAATATATCGCCGTATTTCGTGATGCCGGTTTCGTGCATCAGGACTTGCTGGGTGCGCAGCGACAGCATCTGCTCGGCCTGATCGGGCAGTGCGAGCGCCTCGCGAAAGCCGGGGAGTTGCAGAGCGTTGACGCGCGCGTCCGCCGAGATCGTGACCGGCAGCGCCTCGTATGCGATCCGGATAATGTTGACCTCGGGGGCCTGTTCGGTGAGCGAGAGCGAGCGCACCTGGCATCCGGCGCGGAAGGCGACGTTGTCGATTCCGTATTCCGCTTTGCACAGCTCGCGCCATAGATTGAAATACGCGCGGATCTTGCAAATCTCCGGCACCAGCTCGATGCCGCTGTTGATGAAAAACGAAATTCGGCGGACGGTCTGCTCGAACGCGTCCGGAGCGAGCACGCCGCGCAGCGCGTCGAGGATCAGCATCGCGTTACCGAAGGCGTAGCCGATCTCCTCGGCCGGGCCGGCGCCGCTTTCCATGTAGTGATAGCCGCAGCAGTTGATCGGGTTCCAATTCGGCACGCGCTCGACGGCGAAGCGGATCAGTTCGGTCGAGAGGCGGAAGGAGGTTTCCGGATCGAAGATCGAGGTGCCGCGGGCGACGAATTCCTTCATCAGGTCGTTCTGGGTCGTGCCACGCAGTTCGGTCCATGGCGCGCCGTGCTGTTCGGCGACGACGAGATAGAGCGCGAGGATAAACGGCGCCGTGGCGTTGATCGTCATCGACGTGTTGATCTGCGCGAGCCCGATTCCGTCGAACAGCGCCTCCATGTCCTGCCGATGGCAGATCGAGACTCCCGCCTTGCCGACCTCGCCTGCGGCGACGGGCGCGTCGGGGTCGTAGCCGTTTTGGGTGGGAAGGTCGAAGGCGATCGAAAGGCCGCGTTGTCCGGCTTTCAGGTTCTGATGAAAGCGGGCGTTGGCCTGGATCGCGTCGCCAAAACCGGCGTAGGTCCTGATAATCCAGGGTTCACGGACGCGCTCTTTTTTTCGATCGGCGTCGCTCATGCTCGGGTTCCTTCCATCGGCGCCCGGGTCGCGGCGCCGCGCCCGCCGTGAGTCGAGGCGCGCGCCTTGCGGGTGCCGCGATCGGCGCGATCGCCAGAGTATTTGCGGACGCGTCCGGATTCCAGCGCGGGCGAATAGCGGCACGATGCGGCTGGCGCCAGAGCGGGTATTTCCGCAGTAAGAAATCCGGGATTCCTGTCTGCATTCGGAATGACGGATTGGCGGGTTCCGCGATCATGAACAGGTTGCGGAAAGCCTTTTTCCGCTGGCTTCTGTGTTACGACGATACGCAAGACTCAATAAGCGCCAGCGACGAGCCGCTAATAAGATGACCCAGCGCCGGATCAGCCGGGGAGGTCGACTGAGGGCTTGCCGGCGTCGAGGCAGCGGGAGGCCGATTTTGGGACGACCTTGTTGCGCATCTCGTCGTCGGTGATGAACTGATCGGCGTTGGGCTCGATATCGATGCCGTGCATCGAGGCTCGCGCGCGATAGGATTCGCAATCGCGTTCGGAGCGGAACATCCGGGAGCGCACGGTCCATTTCGAGATTGGCGCGCCAGTGTCGAAATGTCCGAGCGCGTTCGGCGCGGGAGCGACCACCAGGAACCATCCGGCGAGCGACAAAAGGGCGAGGCTATGAGGCTGCATGAAAATCCTCGTACGCAATTACGGCGGCGCGAGATGGCTGCGGGGAGATAGGGCGATTGGGCGCGCGGCGCGCGACCCGGCGGGCCGCGCGGCGCTACGTTTGGGACCGGTCATCCCCGCGGGGTGGATGCCGCACTGACTCTAAATTCAGGCGCGAAGTCAGAAACGAAGCAAGGGCGTCGATCAGTGCTTTTCCGTACAGGTCGGGAAAATCCGGGATTTCGAGTAAGGGTGCGCCGGTATCGCGGCGGATGCGAGCGGCGGCCGCGCGCGAACGCGCGGCAAGCGCGAGCGCGCCGTGGGCGATTTCGCGCAAATGCTCGCGCGCGCGCGAATCCGC
>JAJZAG010000074.1 GCA_021799555.1 Deltaproteobacteria bacterium
TGGGTTCTTTTCCGCCTCGACGCCGTCACTGGCGGTCACACAGTCGAACATCACCCTGTGCATCAACCGGCGCAACGGCGCTATCAAGGGCATCAACACCGCCTGCAAGCCGGCGCAGGTTAACGTTACTTGGGTGCCGTCAGGACTAACCGGTCCGCAAGGACTTCAAGAACCCGCAGGTCCGCAAGGCCCTGCAGGTTCTGTCGGCCTGACTGGACCAACCGGACCAACCGGCTTGACCGGAGCGCAAGGGCCACAGGGACCGACCGGACCGATCGGACCAACCGGCCCTGCCGGATTGGCTGGCAGCAACGGCGTGCAGATGGAAGTGCTAAGCGGCGGAACCTGGGGAGTTACAAATGCAGGGTTTGGAACGAGCGTTCCAATCAATGTCGATGGCAGTCCCACCTTTATGGGTCCCGGAAACTCTTCGAAATTAGTCCAAGCGGCGGTCGCCGTTCCGTTTGCGGCTGATCCGGTCTTGGGCGGCACGCTTAGCCATCTCAACGTCGTCGTCGACCAGAATCCCGGGCCGAATGGGCATTTTGAATTCGAAGTATGCATCAACTCCAACTGCGATACCGGGCTCAGATGCGCTGTGACGAATACCTCATCGAGCAGCTGTTCGGATTTGATCGACATGACGGCGATCAGCGATGGCGACGTGGTATCGGTTGTCGGCCGTTCGATTGGCTCGCCGGCTAACGAGGCCGATGCGGCGTGGTCGATGGTGCTGACGCGGACCTTTCCTCCGCCACCGGTCGAGTAGCGGAAGGGGGTGAAGGAGATGACAATGTCACAATTGATAAAGTGGACTTGGCGGTTCCTTGTCGCAGCGGCGGCCGGTGTCATACTGGCGATTTCGCCCACTGCGGCGCGCGCGCAGATCGCACAGACTGAGCCAATTCATTTCTGTATCGACAGGGCGGGATTGATTAGCGGAATCGACGTGCCATGCCGGGCAAACGAAGTGAGCCTGACGTGGAATGTGCAGGGCCCGCAGGGACCTGCCGGCGCGATTGGCGCGCCAGGAATCGCAGGAGTGCAGGGACCCGTTGGACCGGCGGGGCCGCAAGGTCCGACCGGAACAACTGGTCCGCAGGGACTACAGGGCCCGCAAGGACCCGTAGGACCGCAGGGAGCGCAGGGCTTGGATGCGCTCAACGGCGATAACCTGTCGGTCTTGGCTGGAGGCACTGGGAGCGGCGGGAATGTCATAGATGCTGCGATAGTGCTCACCTCCGACGGCACTATCTGGATGGCTCCCGGCAACGGAGCGGGCGCGCTTGGTGCGGTCGTCGATCCGCCCACCGATCCAAACAATATCGAAGCGAGCCTTGCCGTGCCGATGCCAGCGGGGACGCTCAGCAAAGTGACGGTGCTGGTTCCGACCGCGCCGCCAGGCGCCAACACGTACACCTTCGAGCTGTGCCTCAACCACGATTGCATATCGGCCGATAGCTGTACGATCACCAGTTCATCGAGTCCGCCGAGCTGTTCGATCCCGGGCCCGTTCGACCTTGCCGAAGGTCAGACGCTATCGATCGAGGGATTCGGAACCGCAACGGTTTCGGGATCGTCTACCGCGGTGAGTTTTTCCGCCAACTATCAAGTAACGGCGCCATGAGCCGGGCGTCAGCGGAGCGCACGGGAACGATAACGCCGAACCAGAAGTAGTGATTACGGAGCCATGAAGCAGATGTCCAAGATAATTTGCTGGCAATCGATCGCGGTGGCAATCGCGATTGGGCTGATTTGCGCCGCCACGCCGCGAGCTGCGTGGGCGCAGTCCAACATGATCTCGATCTGCGTCGCGCGTAACGGCCGTATCAAAGGAATCAATCTATCCGCCTGCAAGGGAAAAAACACGCAGCTCTTGACTTGGGCTCAAATCGGGATGCCCGGCCTCCCCGGACCCACCGGCCCGCAAGGACCGCAAGGTCCGCGAGGTCCGCAAGGCGCCATCGGTCCGCAGGGCGCGACCGGTCCCCAGGGTCCGCAGGGCATTCAGGGACCCGTTGGTCCGGCAGGGCTTGCGGGAGCGACAGGCGCACCGGGTATCGCGACGCTTAACAACGTGTCGCTCTACGGCGGAACTCAGGGATTTCCGTTGCTTTCAAGCCAGTGGGACGTCAACCCGTCTGGACCATCTGGCGGGAATACTCTCGGACTCGGTCCGAGCAACGGAGCCGGCCAGACGTATCAGCCCGCAAATCCATATCCACCGTTCATGCCGATGCCTGCCGCAGGCACGATCAGCCATCTGCGCGTGCATATCGACACGCCTCCGGTTTCCAGCGTGGGCACCCCGGCCGCGTTTTTCTTCGCGTTCACGGATTTCACAACCGCCACCAGCGCCCCAACTTGCTTAATCGCGGGGTCGCAGACCACCTGTTCCGATGATTCGTCCCTGAGCATCAACAGCGGTGACGTGGTTGGGCTTCAGGCTTTCGTTAACTCGGGCGGTCAGACTTATTCCGTCCCGACCAACGACGTCTCGGTGACATGGTCGGCGACTTTCGATCATGATTAGCCGCGATTGAGGTAAAGCCGCTTCGAGGTCGTGTCGCAAATAATTTGATTCAGACGGATTCGGATTGCTTATAACGAACGTGCCGATTTGCGGAGCGTAGCTGAGTCATTCAGCAGCGAGGTCGAGGCATTAGCCGTCGCCGCTCGTCGCGCTAGCAACGGGTCGCCGATGTCAAGCAGCCGCATCTTTTAACATCACTTGCGATAAATTTGTTTACGAGAGTTGACACTTCGACGTTGTTTTTGGCATTAGTAACAGCCTGACGAAATCGATCCGGCGGCCGATTTCGGGAGGCACGCGAAAGCCATCAGCAGTTTGAGACCGCCGTCTAGGGAGGGGACAAGAATGTGTAGATCCGTCAGGTCTGCCGCGCGCTGGGCAACCGGCGCCGCCGCGGCCTTTCTGTTGGCGCTGTCGGCTGGAGCAACTCCTGCCGCCGCTCAGGCAGTATCCACTCAGACCGTTTACAATCTCTGCATAAACAATCAGGGGCGCATCAAGGGGATCAACGTGCCCTGTCGGCCCCACGTTAATTCGCTCTACTGGCTCGCAGGCGGTATCACCGGCTTAACCGGTCCAGTCGGGCCTCAGGGACCGGCCGGAATTGCCGGCCTTCAGGGTCCACAAGGTCCGCAGGGTCCGCAAGGCCCAGCCGGTCCAGCAGGTCCGCAGGGATTTGCCGGCGCAATCGGTGCCACGGGAGCCGCAGGGCCGCAAGGTGCCGTAGGTCCGCAAGGACCCGTCGGACCTATCGGTGCTACTGGCGCCACTGGTCCCACAGGACCGCAGGGGCCAGCAGGGCCTGCAGGGCCCGCCGGCCCGATCGGGCTTACCGGTCCTACGGGGCCGCAAGGCGCGCAGGGGGGTATCGGATTGCCTGGCGTAATCGGCCCGACTGGGCCGGTCGGCCCGACTGGTCCGACTGGTCCGACTGGTCCGTCAGGTGTTGAGACCACGCTGCTGGTCGGAGGGAATTTTGGCGCCGACGTCGCCACTCACAGCGGCGGCACGCAGCTTACGAGTGGCGGAACAATCTACTTGGGACCGAACGATGGCGCCGCTCCTGGTATTGCGACTGTCGCTGTGCCGCTTCCTGCTGGTTTGGTAAAGCGGCTCTTCGTGCAAGTAGATGTTGCGCCCGGACCTGCGTCGCAGTCTGACGTTTTCAACGTATGCGTGACTGGGAATTGCGACACCGGGATCACCTGCACGATTCTGTCGGGGCAGACCGAGTGCACGGATTCAACCGACACTGTCACTATCAATGACGGTGATACGCTTGCGCTCCAAGCGATCAGTCTTGACAGTGCAAAAACGACCGATGTGACTTGGTCGCTGGAGTACCAGCATTGATCGCGCGGCGCTCAATTGAAGAAGCCATCGCTATGAGCGTAACGCCTTTCACGGAATTGTTCAGGGAGGGGACGAGAATGCCCAAGTCCTTAAAATATGCGTGGCGGTCGCTTGCTGCTGCGAGTGGCGCTGCGACACTGATGCTAGCGATGCCGGCGATCGCGGCTGCTCAGACCATACAGCAGACGCCGATAACCCTTTGTATCTCGCGCAACAAGCACATCGTCGGAATCAACCTCCAGTGCAAACCCAAACAGTATGCGCTGCATTGGAATATCCAGGGTCTAGAGGGCCCTCCCGGCCCTCAAGGGCCGCAGGGCGTTCAGGGCGTCCAAGGCGCGCCCGGCGTCATCGGTCCGCAAGGTCCTGTTGGACCCGCAGGTTCCCAGGGACCGACAGGTCCGACTGGAGCAGTAGGCTTGGTTGGACCGGCGGGACCGATCGGTCCAATCGGACCGATTGGGCCGACTGGACCAACCGGAGTGACCGGCCCTGTCGGCAATCCTGGCCCAATTGGCGCTCAGGGTCCAACCGGTCCCGCAGGTCCAACCGGACCCGTGGGAATCGTCGGCCCGACCGGCAATATCGGACCGCAGGGACCGACAGGTCCGACCGGGCCGACAGGACCGACTGGACCTGCGGGCCTCGCCGGTCCAACAGGCCCAGCCGGGGATAATACCTCGGTCATCGCCGGTGGAACTTTAGGCAACACGATTGGGGTGGCCGATGGTATCCAGTTCGCACCGTGGTTTATTAACGAATACCTATACTTGGGTCCCGGCAATGGGGCCAGCATTGCGGCTCTCAACTCCCAAGCCTCGGTTGCTGTTCCTGTACCTGCGGGAACACTGTCGAACCTGAACGTCAGCGTCGATAAAGCCCCGAATCCTACGACTGGAAGCACCGTTGGCTACACGATCACCGTTTGCGATAACTCAGTCTGCACCGGACCGAGCTGTCAGATCCTTGGGCCGAATACCAGTTGCACCGCGACTGGAACGCAGACGTACAACGACGGCGACACCATGAGCCTTCAGGTGCAAGCCTCGACAAGTGATTCGGAAGTGCTGAATTCCTCAAATGCCACATGGTCGGCCAACTACACGATCGCGAATCCGTAAGCGAATAGAGCCATCATGCGAAATCAACGATCGCGATCGACGAATAGCTTCAGGGAGGGCATCACGATGCCTCGATCATTGAATCAATCGCTGCGCTGGGTGCTTGGAGCGTCCACCGCCGCGCTGATGCTCATTGGAATTCCAAGTGTCGGCCGCGCGCAGTCGGTTAGCATCTGCGTGCAAAACGGATTGATTAAGTCCGTCAATACCGCTTGCGCGGGGAAGCAGATTCCTCTGTCTTGGGCGCAAGTTGGACAACAGGGAGCACCTGGCCCGCAGGGTCCGCAGGGAGTTCAAGGTCCGCGGGGACAACAGGGCATCGCAGGAATCAGCGGTATTCAGGGGCCAACCGGCCCGCAAGGTCCGGCAGGACCGGCGGGACCGCAAGGACCAACAGGCGTCGCTGGCGCGGTTGGTCCGCAGGGCCCAGTCGGGTTGGCGGGTCCGCAAGGGCCTGAAGGTTCCGCCGGCCCGCAAGGTCCGACTGGCCCAACTGGTCCCACAGGTCCAGCAGGCCCAATCGGTTTGCAGGGACCTCCGGGACCGGTAGGTCCGACGGGTCCGACGGGTCCGACTGGCCCGACTGGCCCGGTTGGTCCAATAGGAGCGCAAGGCCCCACTGGGCCTACGGGACCTGCCGCGATTAACTCCGTGATCCTTTCAGGCGGGAACGGAGGCGGCGCTCTGGCCGCTAACTTTGGCACCGGATTGTTCGGCGGAAACGATACGGTAATTGGTATCGGCAACGCCTCCGACGCATTCCCAGTTGGCAGCACGGGTCCGGCAGACGACTCCGAAGCTTCTGTGCTTCCGTCGCCGGGGAAGTTGGCAAACTTTCAGGTGCAACTTCCAATCACGCCCTCGGGGGTCTCTGGTGCCGGCTTCGCATTCACGGTCCAGTCCTGCACCCGAAACGTTTCGACCGTAACGTGCACCAACACGAATGTCGGCTGTTCGGTCATTGCGCCAGATACGACATGCAGCGATACCACCGATTCGGCGACATACACAGCGGGACAATTGCTCCAAGTTTACGCGTCGCCGCTGACGGGCAGCGAAGGACGCGTAAATGGAACCTCGTGGTCCGCGACCTATTGCACAGGCGCAGGATGCTGATTTAGCCAGAGCCATCGCGACATGATCGGAAAGCCCTCGCGCACAGATTGGCGCGGGGGCTTTCGCTTTGGGCTATCCTCTCGTCATCGTTCTGGAGATCACCGCCGCGGTTCCGTAAGATTTATCCGACCGCATTAAGTTCGACGGTAGTTCATGCCCGAAGCGCTCGAAAAGACCATGCCGGCCGCGCCAGAGGCGAGCAGCGAGATTGAAGGCTCTGCGCCCGGTTTAATAGCGCCGTCCCGGATGCGGCGGCGGTCGCTCGTCCTTGCCGCGATCGTTGCAATACCGATGCTCTTCAACGCGATTACCCTGCTGCCCGAATTGACGGTTGGGATTCCAAGCCTTAACGATGACGCGGTGCACTTTCTGCTCGTGCGCCAGGCGAACGCCGCGCTCGAGCGCGGGGCGAATCCGTTCGATTTCTGGGTTCCGCAACTCGAGCTTGGGTTTCCGCAGTTCATGTTCTATCAGCATCTGCCGCACCTTGCGGTCGTGCTGCTCTACCATTTGCTGTTCAAACAGGTGAGTCTGCTGACGCTTTTCAACCTGGTGCGATACCTGCTGCTGGTCGGATTTCCGCTCGTGGTTTACTGGTCGATGCGGACTATGGAGTTCTCGCCGGTGGCGGCGGCGATCGGAGCGGCGAGCGCGGCGCTGATTTCCGGAAACTATCGTTACGGATTCGAATACGAAAGCTATTTCTGGACCGGGCTTGGGATGTACACCCAGTTGTGGGCGATGAATCTGTTCTTTATCGCCACTGCCTGCATGGTGCGGCTGCTCGAGCGCGGACGGGGTTATCTGGCGGCGATTCTGACGAGCTCGGCGCTGGTCATGTGTCATCTCGTATACGCCTACATGTTCGCGATCACGGTGGCGATATTGTTCATGCTCGAGGTCTTTCGCGAGCCGGAGCCGGCGTGATCTTTCTCGCGGCAATCCTGGTATTCGCGGTCGCGATGCGGCCCGCACGCGCCAGGCTTCTGCTCGCGCGGCTCGGCGCGGTCGGCATATTTGCGGCGGCCATCACGAGCTACTTTTGGCTGCCGTTTCTCCGTGATCAGAAATACTTGCAGGCAAGTCCCTACCTTCAGAGCTGGAAGTATGATTCGTATGGCGCGCAGAAGATTCTCGCGTGGCTCCTCGGCGGCGATTTGATCGATCACGGACGCCTGCCCGTGCTTACTTTTCTGCTCGCACTCGGAGTCGCCGCCGCGGCCGCCCGGCGCACGAAGGTTGCCACGATGGCGATCGTTCTGTTTGCAGTTTGGCTGCTCTTGTATTTCGGCCGCGTCACCTGGGGTCCGATCGCCGATTTGATACCGATGCATGAAGGGATGCTGTTTGACCGCTTCGTCGGGGCCTTTGAGTTCGCCGCTATCCTGTTGATCGGAATCGGCGGTGAATGGCTCTGGGAGCGGTTTTCCAGCCTGCGGGATCCGTGGCGAGTCGCGGCGCCTGCCGCTCTCGTCGTGGCCCTGATGATTCCCGCGCTCGTCGAGCGTTATCGCTTGTACGCCGTCAACACTCGAGCGCTCGAACGCACCCGCGACGCTTTGGCCGCCGACTCCGATCTCGCGGCGATCGTGAAGGAACTGAAATCACTGCCTCACGCCAGAGTTTACGCAGGCCTGCGAACCGGATGGGGCGGGAACTTCAGGGTCGGGTTACTTCATGTGTACGACGTGCTTACTTTCAACGATCTCGACGTGCTCGAGCCGCCTTATCAGGCAATATCGCACAATGCGGATCTGGTATTCCATTTCGACGATCGCAACTCCGCGCAATACGGCTTGTTCGACGTCAAATACGTTGTTGCGCCGCCTGGAACTTCGATGGCGTCATTTCTGAAGCCGATTCTGACGACGCGCCACTTCGTACTTTATCAGACTTCAACCAGCGGCTACGGCCAGCTTGCGACCCAGGTCGCCAGCGGATTCGCCGGATCGCGCGGCCAGCTATTTGCCGGCAACCTCGCGTGGTTTCGGCGTGGCGATTTTGCTTCCGGCCGCTTCATCGCATGGGCCTATCGTCTCGATACGGGACCGATCGGAGGCATGATCTATCCGTCCGGCGCCGGCACCGGCACGGTCAGCGACGACCTAATTGAGCCTGACCTGATCCGCCTGCGAGTCGATACTCCAGCGCCGGCGCCGTTAATCATCAAGACTACCTACTTTCCGAAATGGCATCTGACAATTGACGGAATACCAACTCGCAGCTTCATGGCGTCGCCGAGTTTCATCGGCGTTGAGGTCCCGGCCGGCAAGCATATTGTGCAGGCTGAGTATGAATCGGGAGCTCTCAAGAAGATTTTGCTATTCGCCGGCGCGATCGCGCTTTTGTGCGCGTTCGCATTCAGACGGCGTTTTCCCGCCTTCGACGCTGCGCTGCGCCGGCGCGCCGCCCGCTGACGCGATCGGTTCGAGATTGATCGACGCGCGGCAGGCGCAGCGTGCTCAGCGGGCTGAAAGTCCGCCGTCCACGATCAATTCGGTCGCAGTGATATATGACGCGTCGTCGGAGAGCAGGAAGACAATAGCCTTCGCGATCTCCCAAGGCGTGCCCTGCCGGCGCATCGGGATGCGCGGGGCGACGGCGGCTTCGCGGTCGCCGATTTCTCTCCGCACCATCGTCGAGTTGATAAGGCCCGGTAAAATCGTATTCACGCGAATCTTGTCGCGCGCCAGCGTCATCGCCGCCGAACGCGAAAGACCGAGGATCGCCGCCTTGGTCGCTTCGTAAGGAATCAGCGAGTTGCTGCGCAGCGCCGCCATCGACGAGACATTGACGATCGCGCCGCCGCCGGCCGCGGCGATCTCCGGCGCCGCGTAGCGCATGGTCAGAAAATGGCTGCGCAGGTTGACCGCGTACATCTTGTCGAACGCTTCGGTGGAGGTTTTGAGAAGATTTCCGCCAATCCCGATTCCAACATTGTTCACGAGCAGATGCAGCGCGCCGAAGTTCCGCACTGCCGCCTCGACTGCGGCGCGGCAATCGTCTTCGCGGCTTGCGTCGCACGCGATCGCCGCGGCGCGTCCGCCCTCGGCGCGGATCGCGGCGGCGGTCTCCTCGGCGAGAGCGAGTTTTAGATCCGCCACCATCACCGAAGCGCCTTCGCGCGCGCATTGAATAGCCGTGGCGCGTCCGTTGCCGATCGCAACCGTCTCGCCCTCGCGCGCAGGACCATCGGCGCCGCCGCCGATGACCAAAACCGTCTTTCCGTCGAGTCTACCCATCGTTGATCACTCTCCGGTCATCTCGGCCGCAACGTTTCAGCGAACAGCGCGGTGAGTTTTTCGAATGCGCGATCCGCCTGCGGCTGGTTATAGACCGGCGCATCCGCACTCGTCCATCCGTGATAGGCGCCGACGTAGGTTTCGCTCTCGAATTTTCCGCCCCACGCCTCGAGCGCCAGTTCGAGCTTCTTGATGGCGGCCTCGGGCATGCTCTGATCCTTGATCGCGTGTCCGAAATACAGCCGCGCCTTAATCCGAGGGAGCACCAGATGGGGACTCGCAGGCGTATCGGTGTAAAGCCCGCCGCCGTGAAATGACGCCGCCGCGGCGATTTTCTCCGGCCGCACCGCCGCAGTCCGCATCGCCATCGCGCCCGTGAAACAATAGCCAACCACGCCGAGCTTGCCGGCGCCGACGCCCGGATAGCCGGCGAGAAAATCAACGTATGCCGCCGCGTCGCGCTCCTGCGCCGCCGGAGTCATCGGTCCGGCAAGCTCGCCGAAGCGCTTCATCGTGCGCTCGTCGCCCATCTTGGGCGCGAAGTCGAACATCGGCGGACGCCCGGTGCGATAGAAAATATTCGGCAGCAGAACCGCGTATCCTTTCGCCGCGAGCCGCTCGGCCATCGCGCGATGCGACGGCCGGATCCCCCCGATATCGGTCAGGTGAATCACGCCGGGAAACTCTTTCGCATCGCCGGGGATGAAGATGAACCCATCCGCGACGCCATCGATCGTGCGAATCTCGATAGCATGCTCGGTCACGGTCTGCCTCCAGTGCGATCCGATAGATTGTGCGCGCTGACTTTTTCGATATAGCACACGTTCTCGCGATTGCTCCATCCCGCGACTCGCTCCGGCGAAACCATGCCGTTTCGCGCTTCGTGCTATGCGCTAAGATAACCGATGCGCGCGCCGCACGCCGTGGCGATGCCCGGCGCCGCCGTGCAATTCATCTTCCGGAGGTACCATCGATGCGCTGGATTGTTCCGATCTCGTTCGCTCTGCTGTTGCCCGCGATTCAAGGATGCTTCGCTGCCGCCGCTCCGCTGGCGTCTCCCGCAGTCCAGGGCGCCACCTCGATTGCGGGAACCGCCGGCAGCGTCGTTCCCGGCTACTTTTCGAGCCAGTCGCAGATCGAGCTCAACGACGCCAATATCGCGATGATCGAGGCGCAAGCCCTGCTCACCAAGGCGCAGGCCGAGGATTTGCGCGCCAAGCGCCGCCGCCTGTCGAGTGAACGCGCCGCCACCGTCGGCATCCTGCGCGACGCGGCGCTCGCCCGCAATGATCCCGCGCTCGCCAATCTCGCGATCTGGGTCGAAGCCGGCGGCGACCCGAATTACGCGATGAAGTATCTGCTCAAGGAGGACGCCGCGAGCGGCGCAAAGCAATGATCGCGCGCCCGCGATAATCTCCCGCGCGGCCGCGTTCGCGACGGAGCGCCCGCGCGGGCAAAAAAAAGCCCGGCGACGCCGCCGGGCCCTCCCCTCGCACTATCCTTACCCAGCCGGCCGGTCAGCGCGACCCGCGGCCGAAGATCACCACCTTCGTGGTTTGCAGGATTATCTGCAGGTCGAAGAGGATCGACCAGTTCTTGATATAGTACAAATCGTAGCACAGCTTCTCGCGCGCCTCCTCGACGGTCGCCCCGTACGGGAAGCATACCTGCGCCCATCCGGTCAGCCCGGGCCGCACCAGATGCCGGTACTGATAGTGCGGAATCTCCGTCTCGAGCCGCGCCACGATCTCCGGCCGCTCCGGACGCGGACCGACGATGCTCATGTCGCCGCGGATCACGTTGTATAGTTGCGGCAGCTCGTCGATTCGCGCGCGCCGGATTATCCTGCCGACCCGAGTCACGCGCGGGTCGTTGCTTTGCGCCCAGACCGCTCCCGTCGCGCGTTCCGCGTCCGCCCGCATCGATCGGAACTTCAGCACCCGGAACACCGCGCCGTCGAGGCCGACCCGCTCCTGCGAATAGAACACCGGCCCCGGCGATTCGAGCTTGATCGCGAGCGCCGTCACGATCGCGATCGGCCACGCGACCGCCGCGATCGCGGCCGCCACCGCGATATCGATCACCCGCTTGAGCGTGCGCCGCCACTGCGTGCCCGTGAACCCCGGCGCGAACACCAGCCACGAATCCCGGATGAATTGCACCGGCAGCTTGCCCGCCACCCGCTCGTAGAACGACTCGAAATCGAACACCGCCGTGCCATGCACGCGGCACTGCACGATCGCGCGCACGGCGGCCGGCTCGGTCACCCCGTCGAGCACCACGATCGCGTTGACCCCGTTGCGCGGCGACAGGTCGGCGATCCGCGCCGCGCGCGCCGCCGCGATTCGCGCCGGCCCCGCCGGCATCGCGATTTCGGCCCCGCCGCCCGCGAACGTCGCGATTCCAAGGAACCGGTAGCCCAGATGACCGCAGCGCCCGATCTCTTCGATCAGCGCCGGCGCCGATTCGCTGAACCCAAGCGCCATCACCCCGATATTGAACCGCGTGAAGAAGATGCTGTTGGCGGCGAACCGCCATCCGATCAGCATCGCGCCCGCGATCGTCAGGTACGCCCCCAGAAAGATTCGCCCCACCGCGAGCGCCGGCACGATCATCACGATCGCCCCCAGCACCAGCGCCAGCTTCACCGTCGCGCTGATCGTCGCCGCGGCGATCCACGCGTCGGTGCGCGGGCGGTCGATTGTATAAAGGTCCTGATAGTAGATAAGTCCCAGGTGCAGCGCCGCCATCGTCGCCGCCACCTGCCCGGCGCCGTACGTATCGGCGATCGCGAAGCCGGGCCGATCCGTGAGCGCGATCGCCGCGTACACCGCCGCGACGACGCACACCAGGTCGCCCCCGATAAGCATCGCCCATCGATTCCCGAGTCCGCGCGGCGCGAACATCATCCTGCCTGTTTCCGATTACTCAGTGTGCTACCCCTCTCGGTCTCCCCCTTTTGGGGAGATGGAGAGAAAAGATGCCCCGCTCGCTCTGCCCCTTTTGGGGAGATGGCGAGGAGTCACCCGGCGTGGCATTTGTCTTTTGGAACGATAGTCGGTCGATGGCGCTATGCGCCGATGTCATCGCCGCGCGCGAATAGCTATTCGATACTTCAGCCGCCGGCGCTTTATCCTTGTGTCAATCCCGCGCGTGGCCGCCGCGCGAGAGCGCGCCCCGAGCCTGCCGACGGGAATCCCGAAGTGGATTAGGCGTCAGCTCGCGACGCGCGAAAT
>JAJZAG010000425.1 GCA_021799555.1 Deltaproteobacteria bacterium
CTGACCGGCGATACAGGCGACCTCAAGGTCGAATCAGAAGCGCTGATCGAGCTTTCCCGCACGCACGGCTTTCCGCAATGGATCGCGTCGGGCGAAATGTCGCTCGGGCGCGTCCTGATCGAGGAAGCTGACCCCGAGGCGGGCTTCGCGACGCTGCGGCGGGGGCTTGAAGGATTGCGCGCGTCGGGCGGCGATCTGGTCTATCGCTACGGGCTGTTGCTGCTTGCGTTCGCCTGCCTTAAAGCCGAGCGATTCGATGAGAGTCTTGCCGCGCTCGACGAGTGCGCATCGCACTTCGCGACCGATGGCGCCAGGATGTACGAAGCTGAAGTGCTGCGCGTTCGCGGCGAGGTGATCTTACACCGCTCGGGAGACCGCGCGGCGGCCGCCGATTGCTTCCGCACCGCGATGTCGATCGCGCGCGCCCAGGGTGCGAAATCCTGGGAGCTGCGCACCGCGACCAGCCTTGCGCGGATGCTTGCCGCCGAAGGCAAATCGAGCGAAGCGCGTGCGATACTGTCGCCGATCTACGGCTGGTTCGCCGAAGGATTTACCAGCGCCGACCTTGTCGCCGCGCGCTCGGCGCTGGATTCGCTTGAGCCGTGAGGCTCCGCCTGACGGCAGGCGCGCTCTGGCCTCTCGCGCGCTTCAGAGCGTGAAGCAGGGGCTTGGTTGCTTATTCCGATGCGCCGTTAGCGCAGCCGGAAGCGGTCGCGCAGGCGCTTGAAGAACCCGCCCCGCGCGATTGCCGTCTGTGTGACCACGGGTATTGCGCCTTGCGGCTTGCCGTCAACCATCAGCGTTACTGCTCCCACTTGCGTGCCCTTTAGGACAGGTGCGTCGAGAGAAGCTGCTGACGGCGTCCATTGCAGCGCGACCTTGTTTTCCTGACCACGCTCGACGGTGACTGCGGATTGCATGACAGGTGCAATCGCGACCGTGTCGGTGGCGCCGTAATAGACCGGTATCGTGGCCGGCACTACGCCGTGCCAGTCGGGTTTGGCGGTGACGAAGGTGCGAAATGCCCAGTCGATCAGTTTTTCGGTCTCGGTGCGCCGCTTTTCCGAACTCGGAGTGCCGAGCACAGCGGAAATCAGGTGCATCCCGTTTGAGTTGGCCGAAGCTACCAGGTGGAACCCCGCGGCTTGTACGTGGCCTGTCTTCAATCCGTCAACGCGGGCGTCATAGAAGAGCAACGTGTTGAAATTGCGCTGACGAATCTTGTCGAAGGTGAATTCCTTGGTGGACGTATATGTCACCGCCTCGGGATGATGCTTAAGCAGCGAACGTGCGAGCTTCACCATGTCGGCCGCAGTCGTGTACTCGCCGTCCACAGGGAGGCCGTCGGGATTCATGAAATGGGTCTCGACCAATCCTATCTGCTTCGCTTTGGCGTTCATCTGCTCGGTGAACGCGTCGCTGCTGCCCGCGAGGTATTCCGCCAGGGCGACTGCGGCGTCGTTACCTGACGACACCATCAGCCCGAACAAGAGATCGCGCACGGGAACCTGCTGCCCTACGCCGAGAAACATCCGCGACACCGACTGATCCATCGAAAGGCGCCACGCCTGTTCGCTGATCGTGATCGGAGTGGTCAGGGTGACGCGCTTGCTCGAGAGCGCGTCGAGCACGAGATAGAAGGTCATCAGCTTCGCGAGGCTTGCGGGCTGCATTTTAAGGTGTTCGTTGTAGCCGTAAAGCTGGGTGCCGGTAGCCGCGTCGACCAGCATCGCGGCCCGCGCGTCGAGCGCAAATGGAGCAGGGCGATCGCCCAGTACATGGATGTCGGACAGTGATACCGCCGGAGCCGCTTCGGCCGCCGGCTTGCGCCCTGCCGCCGAACGCGCCGAGCGGCGCCGCGCCGCAAGCGCCGGGTGCGCGGTAATTCGGATTGAAATGGTTATCAGCGCCAACGCCGCGAGTATCGCCACCGTGCGAGATTTGAAACGAGTCCGGAACTTGATGCGCATCGAATGCCCTTCCGCCTCCGCGTGAAGAATGAGGCTACGGCGACCTTTGCTCGACCGCAAGCGCATCGCGCGCGATTGCGCCGCCGCTCTCGAGGACGATATTCCCTTCGGTGCCGAATCCGAATAAATGAGATGCAGCGGCGCGCGCCGCTCCTATGGACCTTACCGTTCTAATTCCCACCATCAACGAGGCCGAGAACCTGCGCGTCCTGGTGCCTCGGATTAGGGCGATCCTGAATCGGGAAGGAATTTCTCACGAAGTTCTGGTCGTCGACGGACGCTCAACCGACGATACCGTCGAGGTCTGCACAAAGACCGGGGCGCGGATCGTTCAGGAGCGGCGCAGGGGCTACGCGGGCGCGCTCGAAACGGGCTTTGCCGAGGCCCGCGGCGAATGGATCTTGAAGCTCGACGCCGATCAGTCGCATGATCCGGATTTCATTCCGCGCATCTGGCGTGCGCGTAACCGCGGCGACATCGTAATCGCCTCGCGATACGTGCGCGGCGGTGTCACGTATACGGATTTCACTCGCAAGCTTTCGAGCTCGCTGATGAGCGCG
>JAJZAG010000426.1 GCA_021799555.1 Deltaproteobacteria bacterium
GCTGACCGAGGCCGGCACTCAACATCGTGCCGCTCTTCATCTGGTCCACGGGCAAGCGGCGCTCAATGCGTTCGGCGCGGGCGGTCTCGAACCTCTCGAGGCGACGCTCGATGCGTTCGCCTCCGCACTGCGTTCTGAGAATCACACGCTCAAGCGCGCACTCACCGATCCTCACATTTTCAGCGGAATAGGTAATGCCTATTCCGATGAGATACTGCATCGCGCCGAGCTCTCGCCAATCGCGATGACGCGCAAGCTGACCGACTCCGAGGTTGGACGGCTGCACGCGGCGACTCGTGCGACGCTCGCCGAATGGATCGATCGTCTCCGCGCGGAATCCGCCGGTGAATTTCCGGAGAAGGTAACCGCGTTCCGGCCCGAGATGGCCGTTCACGGCCGCTACGGCCTGCCCTGCCCGCGATGCGGCGCCAAGGTCCAGCGTATCCGTCATGCGAGTAACGAGACTAACTACTGCGCCCGCTGTCAGACCCAGGGCCGGCTGCTCGCCGACCGTGCGCTGTCGCGACTCCTGCATGAAGACTGGCCGCGCACCCTCGAAGAGCTCGAAACCCGCACCCGTTCCTGACGTTCCCGCCATCCTAGCGTGACTGCGTTGCGGTCCGGCACACACCGGGGAGGCGACACCGGCTGCGACGGCATCGGCCGCGCCTCCATGAGAATACTGAGGCATTACAGTCCGCCCGCGCGAAGACATCCAGCACTTGCGCAGTCGAACTTCGAAAGCAACTGAGTTACGCGATGGGTTCGTTTCGCGTTATTTCGGCAGGATCAATACGACCGGCGGAACATTGCCTACTTGAGATCATTGGGGTTTTTACTCCAGCGCGGCGGCTTCGTTTGACCTTTTCGGGCATCTATCGTCTCATTACTCACTGCATTCTACGCCCACGGTCCACGCGCTTCCCGGTCACCTGCTCCACCGGGTCGATTACTACCCGGCGGATGGACTTCCTAGTATACACACTCCACGGCGATTTACAAGCCTGACGCGTCTGTGATTAGGTCATCGGCCAAAGCGCTCAGCCGCCGCGGCCGAAACCGCCGTGAGGACTTCGAGCGGCATATGCCCCGCCGCGGCCGCAAACCCGGACCGCCTTGAACAGCGCCTCAACCTGATCGCTAGAGAGCTCTTCAACGAAATCCGCTTCGCAGATCGACGCGTCTCCACCGCCGGTCGTGATCTCGCCAAAGGTCCATTGAAAGTCCTCCAGGGCGTGCTGGTTCTTCGGAAGCAAATCGACCGAGTTTGTGATCGCGACCGCGCCGATCTTCCGCAGCCGGCGCCAGATTTTGACCCTGAAGTAGTCGGGCTTGTGCAAAATCTGATGGATCAGCAGGAGCCACGGCTTGTCGTGCAATTCGGCCATTTCCTAACAGTTGATAGCCAATGATACAGTTGCAATATCGCTCGCAAGCGATTGAATCATGACCACCGTCACTTCGGGAAAAATCGCACTTCTCTGGCGTGGCAACCGCGAGGCGCGCAACAAGGCCAACCCGGAAAACAACCGACTGCGTGGCGTCTTCGATGCCTTGGCAGCCCTCAATATCGCGGCCGAGCCGGCTGTCTACTCCGACGACATGGTTGAAGAAGTGCGCGAGCAGTTACTGCGCGTCGACGGCGTGCTCGTTTGGGTGGATCCAATTTCGGAAGGCCAAGACCGTTCCACGCTCGATGCGATGCTGCGCGAGGTGTCTGCCAAGGGCGTTTGGGTAAGCGCTCATCCCGACGTGATTCTCAAGATGGGCACGAAGGAAATTCTCTTTCGGACGCGACATCTCGGATGGGGAACAGACACCACCCTTTACAACGTGTTCGAGGAGTTCTGGCAGCAATTTCCGGCGCGCCTGATATCGGCGGGACCACGAGTCCTGAAGCAGTATCGCGGCAACGGCGGCATCGGAACGTGGAAGATCGAGATGATCGCCGGCCGCGCGGCAGCGTCGGACAACGATCTGATGGTTCGTGCGCAGGAGGCGCGCGGCGGAGCCTTCGAGGAAGAGTTGCGGTTGAGCGATTTTATGCGGCGGTGCGAGGCGTATTTCGCGGGGTCCGGCCGCCTGATCGATCAATTGTTCCAGCCGCGTGTCGGCGAGGGGATGATCCGCTGCTACCTCGTTCAGAACGAAGTGGTCGGATTTTCGACGCAGGCACCTCGAAGTGCCGGGAATTTTGCCATGGCCCGCGAGAAAACGATGTTCGGAGCGCTGGAACCTCGCTTCCGCGCGCTCAAGGACATCATGGAATCGCAATGGGTCCCAGCCGTGATGCGTATACTTGATCTCGACACTGGCTCGATGCCGGTGATCTGGGATGCGGATTTTCTTTACGGGCCGAAGACTTCTGCCGGCCAAGACACATACGTCCTCTGTGAGATCAATATCAGCGCTGTATTTCCTTTTCCGGACCAGGCGACCAGCAAAATCGCGCAAGCCGCCGCAGCTCGATTGATTTCCATCCGAAAGCTCCGGTCCGCGAGCGGCGGCGCGACCCGAGACT
>JAJZAG010000427.1 GCA_021799555.1 Deltaproteobacteria bacterium
CGAGCCGCAGGTGTTCGCACCCATGCCGGAAGCGCCCGCTGTGGCTCATGCAACGTCGGCGAAGCCGGCTCCGAAAGCCGTCAAGCCCGTGAACGCGAATCATCGCAAGTCGCTTCGCCGCGTTCCTGCCGTGCGCGGCAACCACGCAAAGCTGCGCAAAGCGCGCGCCTGATAGAGCGAGGGCAGGGAACACCTAGTGCATCGCCGAGCTTGTGCGATGCAGCCCAGGTGAGGGTGGTTCTGTGCGGCGACCTCTCCCGCGCTTCAGGTCCGCTTGCGCGCAGGTTCGCTAACGCACACCCTCAAGGCTGCCGGCCGTCGCCGCAGGATTGTGAATCTCTCAGCGCGAGCCTAAGTTGCAGGCATCGCGATGCCGCTGCGGACTAAAATCGAATGCCCTGAGTGCGAGGCTGACCTCGTCGTCAAACGGGGCGGCGTTTGCCCGAACTGCGGCGCGAAGATCACCGAGCATGTTGCGCGCATCCAAAAGCGCGAGCGGCGCATCGAGCAGGTCGTTGCGATTATCGCAACCGCGCTCGTGCTGGGGCTGTTCCTCGCGACCAGCGGAGTCAGCCTGCTCGAAGGAATCGCGGTGTACGCCGGGGTTGGCGCCGCGATGTACTACATCGCTCGCCGCACCTTCGTGTAGCGCGGTCGTCCTGCCAACCTCTCAACTCGGACGCGTCCTGATCCCTCGCCCTGGAGTCGGGAGAGGGATCGGGCGTATGTGCGCGCATCCTAACGGTCTGTTCATTACCGAAGTGTAACGAAATTCTGGTAAATATCGTGCGCGCTGCGGCGTCTAACTGGCAGGAGGTAAGAGAACATGAAAGCCAGGATGACAATACTTGCGGCGCTGTTTGGGGTGGCGATGCTGACGGCGCCTGGGGTTGCTTCCGCGCATCCGATGCCGGCGTGGAGACGCGCGTTCGCGGCGCAGCGTTTCCAGACGATGGGTCCGAAGGGACGCTTCAACTTCCTGCAGCATCATCCGTACTTCCGCCGCCATCGATGGCAGCTCAATCAGCCCTACGCGATGCAGAACGGATGGGTCGGCAACCGGCCTTTCGCAGGCGCTTATGGACCGGGTGGATGGAACCAGCGCGCCGGATATATGAACGGCGAGCCTGATGGCGACGAAGGTTATCAGCGCCCGTGCCCGATTCAGCCGGGCTACGGCGGTTACGGATACGGCCGCGGTGGTGACGGCGACGGCGACGACGGCGGTGGCTACGGCGCCGGATACGCTATGCCGATGGGCGGCTACGGTTATGGATATTCACCGCTGTCCGCGATGCTCTCCAACTTCATCCCGTAACGCGACTCGCTCTGGCAAGCTCGACAGAGCGCCCGAGAAAATCGGGCGCTCTTTTTTGGTCTCGGCGCAGCTCCCCCCGCCGCACGTTTACCCGGCCGAGCGCCACGCCTCGCCGAGCCGCTCGATCGCGCGCAGGACCCGGCTGCGGCGCTCTTCGGGAGATTTCGCGAACGACGAGAATTGAAGAGCGCTCGCGGTGATTCCCGCGCGCTCGTAGTCCTTCAAGCGGCGGGCGCACTTTTCGGGAGTTCCAAAGACGAAAATCTTCTCGACCATTCCGTCGGGGATCGCTTCGAGCGCTTTTTTGCGATCGCCGGCGGCCCACGCGTCGAAGGCGACGCCGGACTCTTTTTCGTAGCCGATCTCTTTGAAGAATTTGTTGTACTGCGGAACGGTTACGTAAGCGGTCAGCGCGCGCCGGAACATCGTGCGCACTGTCGCCTCGTCTTCGTCGACGGCGCAAATGATCCGGCAAGCGACGTCGAGCTTGGCTGGATCCTTGCCCGCCGCGCGCATCGCGCCGCGCGTCTCGTCGAGCATCGCGGGCAGCGTCTCGGGCGTGATGAAATTCACGATCAGGCCGTCGCCGATCTCGCCCGCGATTCTGAGCATCTGCGTCCCTTGCGCGCCAATATAGATCGGCGGCGGATTGTCGAATGCGATATCGAGGCGGAAGCCGTTCATCCGCACCATCTTCCCCTCCATGGTGACCTTCTCGCCGCGAAAGATTGCGCGCAGCGCCTCGACCGTCTCGCGCAGCATCGTCACCGGCTTGCGGAACGGAACGTTCATCCAGTTTTGCATGATATTGGGCGTCGAGATGCCGAGCCCGAGCACGTAGCGTCCGCCCGTGAGCTGCTGCGCAGTAACGGCCGACATCGCGATCAGCGCGGCCGGTCGGCTGAAGACCGGCACGATCGCGCTACCGAAGCGCATTTTATCCGAAAGCATCGCGGCCGCCGTGATCGGCGAGAACGCGTCCGTCGAAAATGACTCATACGACCAAGCCTCGGTATAACCGCATCGGTCGGCCGTGCGGACCAGGTCTTTGAAGTGGCTATTCGAAAACGGATCGAACGGGATCGTGATTCCAAGCTTCATCATGACGCACATTTCTCCAAGGACTCGAATGTAGCGCAGGCCGCGATAGCTGCGAAAGCGCTGACCGGTCGTTCAAATCGTGACGGCTCCGCACTTACC
>JAJZAG010000075.1 GCA_021799555.1 Deltaproteobacteria bacterium
CGCCCAATGGACGGATACGGTTATCCGCGCCACGTGCGGATCAGCGTTGGATTGCCTGAGGAAAACCGCCGGCTCGTCGAGGCGCTCGAACAGGTGCTCGCACGATAGGGCGAAGCGGCGTTTGCGTGTGCGATTCACTGGCGGCGTCAAGGTCCATGATTAATTTAAGGCGTGACTGGCCAACGATAATGCTGCTCACCTTGATGTATGCGGCGGCGCTGTACACGTGGCCCTCGGCGCCCGCGCGGATTGCGTCGCACTGGAACGCGAGCGGGCAGGTTGACGGCTATGCGGGACGCTTCGCGGGATTGATGCTGATGCCGATGATTGCGACGGTAATCTATTTGAGCACGGGACTTGGGCCGATACTTAAGCCGGGAAGGATCAATGAGCCGCTGATGCGCGCGCTGCGAATTGAGAGCTTTGCGGTGATAATGCTACTGGCTGGCGTGTTGTTGGTTACGATCGCCACGATTCACGGTATCGCCCTGAACATGAACACGGTTGTATGGCCGATGCTCGCGATTATTTTTGTCGCCACTGGAAATCTCGTCTTGCGCGCGGCCCAGAGCAAGATTGCGGAATTGAAGGTTGCGGCCCGGAGCGTGGAAAAACGCTGATGGCGCCGCTGTTCAAACAGATGACAATCGCCGGGGTCGGGCTTATCGGCGGCTCGCTCGCCTCCATCGCGCGGCGCGAGGGGTTGGTCGAGCGAATTGTCGGGCTCGGACGGTCGCAGACCAACCTCGATGTTGCCGTCGAGCGTGGAATGCTTGACGCCGCGACGCGCGATCCCGCCGAGGCGGCGCGCGGCGCCGATTTGGTTGTGCTAGCGGTGCCGATCCTTTCGATGCGCCCGACGCTCGAGCGGATGCGTGCGTACCTCAAGCCGGACGCTGTGATCACCGACGTTGGTAGCGTGAAGGGGTGGGTGGTGCGCGAGCTCGAGCCGTTACTTCCGACCGGGGTGGCGCTGGTCGCCGCGCATCCTGTTGCCGGCAAAGAGACGGTCGGCGCTGCTTCGGCGGACCCCGAGTTGTTTCGCGGCCGGCGCGTGATTATCACGCCCTCGGCCAAAAGCACGGCGGACGCAATCGCGAAGGTGGAAGCGCTATGGACCGCGGCCGGCGCGTGTGTGATTCGGATGGAACCGGACTTGCACGACGCGATTTTGGCCCGCGCAAGCCACCTGCCGCAAATCGTTGCAAGTGTTCTGGCCGCGGTGCTTGCCGAAGAACGCGTGGGCGGACTGTTGGCGGCGGATTTCGGGGCAAGCGGGCTGCGTGACACGACACGGCTTGCGGGATCGTCTTGGGAGATTTGGCGCGACATATTTATCTCCAATCGCGACGCGATCGTCGACGCATTGCACCTGTTCGGAAGTGCGATTGAAGAATTTCAGGAGCTGCTCGAAATCGGTGATCTAACCGGACTCGAGCGGCTGTTTAATCGGGGCCGCGCGATGCGCGAAAAGTTAGTGCAATGATGCGCACGAAACCGATTATCGCGATCGACGGTCCCGTCGGCGCCGGAAAATCGACGGTTGCGCGCGGCCTTGCGCGCGAACTCGGCTTCAGCTACCTCAACACAGGTGCTATGTACCGCGGGCTGGCAATTGCAGCGCGGGAGGCGGGAATCGATCCGGCGGCGCCGGACCTCGAAGCGCGTCTGGCACCGATTCTTGCCGCGATCCGGATCAATTTTGCGGGCGACCGACTTTTGCTTGGCGGCGTGGACGTGACCGAACGGGTCGCGGACCCTGAAATCGGCGACCTGGCTTCTCGCCTGTCCGCCCTCGCGACCGTGCGTGCGCGGATGCGTGATTTGCAGCGCGCGGCGGGAGCCGAGGGCGGGGTGGTGATCGAAGGACGCGATATTGGCACGGTGATCTTCCCCGATGCCGAGTTCAAGTTTTACCTCGACGCCGAGGTAGGCGTGCGCGCGCGGCGCCGTCATGCGGAACTCGTGGCCAAGGGCGTCTCGATAAGCTTGGGTGAAGTGCTCGAGCAACTGCGCGAGCGCGACGCGCGCGACGCAGGACGCGCGCTTGCTCCGCTCAAGCGCGCCGACGACGCAATCGTCGTGGATTCCACCGCGCTTGATATACCCGCAGTGATAAATGCGCTAAAAGAGCGTATACTATCGCGAAGCGGCGTCTCTAAGGGGTTGAAACGCAATTAGCCCGGTTGTAAGTTTCGCAGCAGCTTCGAGGTTCCCGGAAGGTTCCACTACATGGAGAAAGTTTTGCCTGAAAAACTCGGCGGAGGAGAAAATGACTTCGAGTCGCTGATGGAAGAGAGCCTCAAGGCTCCGCGTCCCGGTGATGTACTCATCGGGCGAGTCCTGCTCATAACCCGCGACCACGTCATCATCGATATCAACTACAAGTGCGAGGGCCAGGTTCCGGTCGCAGAATTTCTTGACGCCAACGGCAACCCGACCGTCAAGGAAGGCGACGAGGTTGATGTGTACTTCGAGGGCACCGAGACCGAAAACGGCACGGTGATGCTCTCGCACGCGAAGGCCGAGAAATTCAAAGTATGGCGCGAGCTCGACCGCGCCTTTCAGACCGAGACCCCCGTCGAAGGCGTTGTACTTGGCAAGGTCAAGGGCGGCCTCAAGGTAGATATCGGAGTGCCGGCGTTTCTGCCCGGCTCGCATGTCGATATTCGTCCCGCGCGCAATCTTGACCGCTACGTCGGCCAGCGCGGGCGTTTCCAGATTCTCAAGTTCAACCGCGCGCGCGGCAATGTCGTCGTGTCGCGCCGCAGCGTGCTCGAACGCGAGCGCACTTCGCTCAAGGAGCAAACCCTCAAGGTTCTCGAAGAGGGCGTAATCCTCGAGGGCACGGTGAAGAATATCACCGACTACGGCGCGTTTATCGACCTGGGCGGTATCGACGGCCTGCTCCATATCACTGATATGTCGTGGGGCCGTCTGAACCATCCGTCCGAGGTGCTCAAGGTTGGCGAAAAGGTCAAGGTCGTCGTCCTCAAATACGATGCACAGCGTGAGCGTGTGTCGCTCGGGATGAAGCAGATCCTGGCCGACCCATGGAGCAAGGTCGCAGAACTTTATCCTCCCGGCACCCGCGCGCACGGTAAAGTCGTCAGCGTGACCGACTACGGCGCTTTCGTCGAGCTGGAAAAGGGCGTTGAGGGATTGATTCACGTTTCCGAGATGAGCTGGAGCAAACGTGCGGTTCATCCGTCCAAGGTGGTCAATCCGGGCGACGGCGTCGAGGTGCAGGTTCTGGGCGTCGATGAAGCGAACCGCCGTATCTCGCTCGGACTGAAGCAGACGGAGCCGAATCCGTGGGTTGCGCTTGCCGAGAAGCATCCGATCGGCAGCCGCGTCTCCGGCAAGGTGAAGTCGATTACGGACTTCGGCGCGTTCGTCGAGATCGAGCCCGGAATTGACGGCCTGGTCCATATCTCCGACCTGTCATGGACGAAGAAAATCCGCCATCCGAGCGAAGTCGTGAAAAAGGGCGACGAAGTCGAAGCGGTCGTGCTTGGAATTGACGCCGAGAACGAACGCGTCAGCCTGGGAGTCAAGCAGCTTACACCTGATCCGTGGGATACGATTGCAGAGCGTTATCCGCTCAACACCCGAATTCACGGCAAGGTGAGCTCGGTCGCGGATTTTGGTGTGTTCGTCGAGATCGAAGAGGGAATCGAGGGTCTGATTCATATTTCGCAGCTCTCGAACGAACGCGTCGATAAGCCGTCATCGTTGTACAAGGTTGACGATCAGGTCGAGGCGCTGGTCGTGCAGCTCGATCCCAAGGAGCGGCGCATCGGCTTGTCGATCAAGGCGCTCAAGGCGCACGAAGAGCGCGAGGAGATGCAGGCATACCTCAAGCGCGAGCATGAGAACGCGCGGTTCTCGATGGAGGATATCCTCAACGAGGAACTGCGCCTCGACCGCGACGACGGCGAGCGCCGCGCTTCGCGTGGGCGCCGCGATCGCTGACCGGGCCGGGCGCTAAGGGAGGTCGAATCGCCCGGCTATGACAAAGCGCGCGATTATCCAGAAGCTGCTCGAGAGGCACGAGGGTTTTTCCCGACGGCAATCGGAGACAATAGTCAACGCGATGTTCGACGCGATGGCAAACGTGCTGGCCGCCGGCAAGCGAATCGAGATTCGGGGCTTCGGCAGTTTTGGGGTGAAAGATCGGCGCGCCCGCCAAGGACGAAATCCCAAAACCGGTGCAGCCGTGCCGGTTGATGCCAAGCGAATCCCGTTCTTCCGCGCTGGTAAAGATCTCCGTCTCGAAGTTAATGGCCAGGAAGACGCGGCGGGTTGAACCTATCCGGACTGCCGAAGCGCCCGCTGGCGTACGCCTTTGGGCGCCGTGGCGCTATGCATACCTTGCGAAAGCATCGGGCGCGAAGTCCGCTTGTATCTTTTGCTTTGGGCGCCTGACTAGCGCGGGACGCCGCAAGCGCTTGGTGCTATTTCAAACCGAAGGCGCGGTGGTGATGCTCAACCGCTACCCTTATAACAACGGACATCTGATGGTGGCGCCGCGGCGCCACGTGGCCTCGCCCGAGTTGCTCGATCGCGACCAGCGGATCGAGATCGGCGAATTGCTGTCGCGCGCGATCGCGGTCGTACGCGCGCAACTGCGCCCGTCGGGTATCAACGTGGGGGCGAATCTAGGCCGCAGCGCCGGTGCCGGCTTCGCCGAGCATATGCACTGGCATATCGTGCCGCGCTGGGACGGCGACAACAACTTCATGCCGGTGCTTGCCTCGACGCGCGTGCTGTCGCAGAGTCTCGAAGATAGCTACGCGCAACTCGGGCCGCTTTTCAAAGCGCTCGAGGCTGGTTTATCCTGAACACACAAGAGCGCCTCGGGAATAATCGATGGACCACACACTGATCAATATCGGCACGCTTGGCGGACTGCGTACTGCCGCTTATCAAACACTCCCGGTGCGCATGGAGATGCGGCGCAATCTGCTCAAGCGGCTGCGCGATAAGGAACGCATCCTGCCGGGAATCGTCGGTTATGACGACACGGTGGTGCCCGAGATTGAAAACGGCATCCTGGCCGGACATCACATGATCTTTCTCGGCGAGCGCGGGCAGGCGAAGTCGCGGATTATCCGCGCGCTAACGAGCCTGCTCGACGAGTTCGTGCCCGCGGTCGCCGGATGCGAGATCGACGACGATCCGTTTGCGCCGATTTGCCGGCGATGCCGCCGTTTGGCCGAGGAAAAAGGCGATGAGCTCGAGATTCACTGGATCGGCCGCGATCGGCGCTACGCCGAAAAGCTAGCGACTCCCGATGTGTCAGTTGCCGACCTGATCGGTGAGATTGATCCGATCAAAGTCGCCGAAGGACGCTACCTGGCCGACGAAGAAACGATCCATTACGGCCTGATTCCGCGGACCAATCGCGGCATCTTCGCGATCAATGAACTTCCCGACCTGACCGAGAAGGTCCAGGTGGGTTTGTTCAACCTGATGGAAGAGAAGGACGTCCAGATCAAGGGCTACAAGATTCGTCTGCCCGTGGACGTGGTGTTCGTCGCGAGTGCGAACCCCGAGGATTATACCTCGCGGGGCAGGATAATCACGCCGCTCAAAGACCGTTTCGACGTCCAGATACGCACCCATTACCCGAAAAAACTCGACGACGAGATAGCAATCATGGAGCAGGAGGCGCTCTATCCGCCGCGGCCCGGGATGGACGTGCGAGTGCCGCAATTCCTCAAAGACATTATCGCGCAGGTGACCTTCGAGGCGCGCGGCTCCAACGAGATCAACCAATCGTCCGGAGTCTCGGTGCGGGTTACGATTAACAACTTCGAGTCCGTTCTCTCGAATGCGGAAAAGCGCTCGGTGATCAATGGCGAGAACGAGATCGTTCCGCGCATTTCGGATTTGCATTCGCTGTACGCCTCGACAGCTGGAAAAATCGAAATCGAATACGTCGGCGAGGACAAGAAGGAAGACGACTTGGTCGAGCGCCTGATCAATCGTGCGGTGCTGAAAGTTTTCGACCGGTATCTCAAGCTCGACGATCTAAAAAAAGTAAGCAGCTACTTTGACCAGGGATGGGGCGTCGAGGTTTCCGACCGCGCTCCTTCTTCCGAATACATGGAACCGCTGCGCGAGGTCACCGGATTGCGCGAGGCAATCGCGGCGCTCGGCCCGTTCGAGACGCCGGGCTTGATGGCGTCGGCGAGTGAATTTATTTTTGAAGGTTTGCACCTCCATCAGAAGCTCAACAAGGATCGCCAGGGCGGCCGCTTCGCCTATCACTCCTGACTGCGGGTGAATTCCTGATGTTCAGCGCACGCTATACGCAGTGGGACGGCACGCAGAAGCTTAAGCTGGACGCCGACAAGGTGTTCGAGAAGCTCGCGGAGTACATGTCCTATACCGACGACGTCCGGCAGGCGATGGATTGGATGATGCGCCAGGGGATGGAGTTCGACGGCGTGCAGGTGATGGGTCTCGAGGAGTTCATCGAGCAATTGCGCCAGGAGATGCGCCAGCGGTACCGCGATTTTAATCTCAAGAACTCGCTCTCCGAGATGGAGCAAAAGCTCGAGGAGATCCTCAGCCGCGAACGCAACACGCTTGATTCGCTTAAGGGCCGCAAGCCCGGAGTCGAGGACAAGCAGCGCGAGTTATCGCGCGTTCCGCGCCGTCTGTCCGAAGCGATCCGCAAGCTAGAAAGCTATGACTTCGAAGACGCGCAGGCCAAGGAGGATTTCGATGAGCTGCTCGGCGAATACGAGAATATCCGCGACCTTGAAAATTTCCGCGAACGCAATCAGCACATGTTCCACGGCCAGAAGAGCCTGGGCTATCAGGATTCGATCGACTTGATGCGCGAGATGGAGCGGATGCGCCAGCTTGAGCAGGATTTGATGTCGGGGAATTTTGAGACGATCTCTATGGAGGATCTCCAGCGGATTCTCGGCCAGCAGGCGGCCAAGGATTTTCAAAACCTCAAGCAGGTGATGGTGCTGCTGGCGGACTCGGGCTACGTGATGCCCAAGGGCGACCATTTTCAGCTTTCCCCGAAGGGCGTGCGCCGTATCGGACAGCTCGCCCTGCGCGATATCTATCAGAATCTGCTCAAGGATCGCGGCGGATCCCACATTACCGACCATCGCGGCGTCACCGAGATGCGGCCCGACGAAACAAAGCCATACACGTACGGCGATCCGCTCAACCTTGACCTGGTCGGCACTCTAAAAAAAGCGCTTGCGCGCAAGCCCGGCGTACCGCTCGCACTCGATCCTGGCGATTTCGAGATTTACGAGAATGACTTCGCCAGCACGTCATCCACGGTGCTGTGCCTGGATATGTCGTGGTCGATGAGTTGGGAGGGGCGCTTTGCGGCGGCCAAGAAGGTCGCGATGGCGATGGAGACGCTGATTCGTTCCAAGTTCCCGCGCGACTTCTTCTCGATCGTCGGCTTCTTCACCCGCGCCGTCGAGTTGAAGCTCAAGGACCTGCCCGAAGCGTCGTGGAACATGGGCGACCCGTTTACGAATCTTCAGGACGGGCTCAGGCTGGCGTCGGATCTTCTCGGGCGGCATCCATCGCGCAATCAGCACATCATCGTGATCACCGACGGTCAGCCCACCGCGTATTTTCTGAACAAGCGGCTCTATTGCGAATGGCCGCTATCGTTCGGCGGCATCAGCATGCGCGCAGCGCAAGAGACGCTCAAGGAAGTCGAGCGGATCACGCGCAAGGGAATCACGATCAATACCTTTATGCTCGACGACTCACCGAGCCTGCGCGCATTCGTCGAAAAGATGACGCAGATCAATCGCGGCCGCGCCCTGTACACGCGCCCTGACCATCTCGGTGAGTATATGCTGGTCGACTATTTATCGAAGAAGCGCAAGCGCGCCTGACCTGCGGTCGATCGGCCGCCTGATAGGTGTAGCTCCTTCGCGTTCGGGGGTCTTGTGGGGGCTGCTATTTTGGACGCCGCCGTAATTAAGGGGTATGCCGCCTCGGTATCAGCGCCCCAGTGCGGCGGATGACGCGCTGTGTGCCTGATTCGCGCCTGTTAGCGAGCCTGCAATATCGCCCTGCGGCAGTTGCCACGTTCCGCCGATTTGGCGCAGCACTATCCGGTCGGAATGGTCTCCCGCCGCGCGAATCAGCCGCGCAAGGGGCTCGTCCATCGGCTCCTTCGAGAGCTTGAACGTTCCCCAATGAATCGGGAGCAGATACTTTGCCCCGGTCTGCTGGAACATCGACCAGACCTGCTCCGGGTCGGCGTGGTTCCAGATCCATGGATCGTAAGCGCCGATCGAAAACGCGGCGATTTCCGGGGGATCCTCCTTGAGCGACGCAAAGACGTTCGTGTATGCGCTGTCGCACGCCAGCAGCATCCGCACACCGTTCTTTTCGAGCACATAGCTATTGAAGCCGTAATCGGCGCCGAACGGGGGCCATCGTTTGCCCCAATGATTCGCCGCCATCGCGCGCACCGTCAGTCCCTTGACCTCAGTTGATTCTCCCCATTTTAGTTCGCGCACGTCGGTATAGCCGAGCGGGGCAATTAAGGCTGCGCACTTGTTGCAGGCAATAACCGTGGTGCTTTTGGGTAGGACCTCGAGCGAGGGAATATCCAGATGGTCCATGTGCGCGTGCGTGATCAATATGACATCGAGGTTTTGCAATTCATCGGGCGTCAGAGGCGGCGCGGTCATTCGGCGCGGACCGATCGTGAATAGAAAATCAAACGCCATCCCGACCCGATTGAACAGCGAAGGGTCGGTGAGCACGCGCACGCCCAGGTAATTCATCAGCAAGGTCGCGTGGCCGAGATTTGCGATGGTAAGCTCGCTGTCGGGCCACGCGGCGGGTTTTGGAGGGCCGGAATTCTGCGCGACGTCTGGTGTCATTGCGCCAGCGTACGACCGAAGCGGACCGCAAGCCAGCGCAAGCGCAACTGCGAGAATCAGAACCGATGCGGCGCGCATCATAACGGCCGAAGTGCCAAGAGAACGTGGTTCAATTGAGCGGCTTGAAGCACGGCAGCTCTCTCACTATCGCGTATCCGTATCTGCGTCCGCGCCACTGGAACGTGCCGATCGCGGGCCCAAAGACTTCGGTGAGGGTCGTCATCTGATCGCTGTCGGCCATCGTGCGGGTATCGCTGGGAGCATAAGCAAGGAAGCGCGGGTCGCCGCCGGGTTCGAGTTGGTCGGCGAGCGGGGGGGAGAATTTCAGTTTTCCGATGCCCGGTTTCGGCATCCATCCGTCCGGTGGCGCCGCCTTTTCGGGAGCAATCGCCCATTTCGTCCCGTTGCCGGAATCAACCAGCCGCCATTGGCGCGTTTCGACCGTGCCGTCTTTGTCTTTGCGGACTTCCTCGACGCCCGGAGGCGTCTGGAGCAGAGTGTTGCAGCGATCGGATTGTTCGCTGCGCGGTCCGGGCATACCGCTGTCGGTTGCATTATCGGCAGCTTTTACTCCCGCAAATTCTCCCGCGCCCATCGCTGCCGGCCCTATACTGGTGACTGCGGCGGCGCATCCGGCCAGCGCGCAAAGCGCGCCACATAGCGCAGAGATCGCGATCCAGGAGCGGATGCGGGCAAATCGAAGACTGCGTAAGAGCATCACGGTTTGACCGCAGTCACGAGCGAGGAGCTGAACGGAGGACTCGGCAGATCTTCGCGGCGCACGCGTGTGAATCCGGCATCAACGAGCCATCGCGAAATCTCGTCGAAAGAATAGTCGCGGCCATTCGTGGTCAGCATCAAATACAGAGAAAAAATCGCCCCGCTCGGCGGATGAGTCAATGCACGGTTCATCACATGGTCCTTAATGATGATGGTGCCATCTGGGGCAAGGGAGCGGAAGCATTTGCGTATCAGCTCCGCGTTGGTCTCGGCGGTCTCGCTATGAATAACGTTGGACATGAAGATTACGTCGACCGGCGCCGGCAGTTCTCCGGAATTGTAATCGACTGAGCTAAGCACGATACGATCGGCACAATCAGCTTCGCGCTCGAGAAGGATCTTCCGGGAAACTTTAAGCGTCGCTTCGAGGTCCCAGAGTTCGCCGGCCGCTGCCGGATTTTTGCGCAGCATAGCGGCAAGGTAGGTTCCGGGTCCCCCGCCCAAATCGGCGATTTTGCGCGCTCGGCGCAAATCCAGATGCTCTGCGACCCATCGCGCGTCACCTCGCGCTCGCACGAGGCTGTCCATCGCGCGGATAAACCGCTCGGTTTCACCTGCGTCGTTCTGGAACATGTCGGGTCTGCGCGCTGGACGGCCGCTGCGCACCGTGTTTTCGAGTGAAGCCCACAGCGGAAAGTTGGCCTCGTCGAACAAGATCATGCCGCCGAGATATTCCGGTGATTCGGCAACCAGATAACGCTGCGCCGCTGTGCTCAGGCGGTAGGCTCCGTTGGGGGACTCGAGCAAGGAGAGCGCAACAAGCGCGTTAGCGAGGATGCTGATCGCGCGCAAATCCGCACCGACGATATTCGCCAGATCGGCCGCGGAGGCGGGCCGGGTGGCGAGCGCCTCGAACACCCCTAGTTTCAGCGCGACCTGGATCGCGCGGGCTTGGGCGTGGCCACTCGCAATTGCGGCAAGCTCGGCAAAGTCCATCGCGGTGCAATTCCGTCAGCGCACGAAGTCCTGGGTAACGTAAATCATTCCGTCGGCCGAGCGCGCGACGCCAACGCCGGTCGTGATAAAACGATCTGAGAGCATCGCGGCGCGATGCTCAGGGCTGCTCATCCATGCCGCGGTCGCATGAGCGGCGAGATCCTTCAGATCGCGAAAGTCATCGGAATAGATGTTTTCGCCCGCTGCTTTGTAAGCGATGCCTTCGCCGGCGATTCGCTGCGCCGGCCCGATTCCTTCCGGGCTCCGATGCGCCAGATAGTGCCTGAGCGCCATATCATAGCTGTGGCCGCGCGCGACCACTGCAAGACGCGCCGAGAATTTAAGCGGGGCCAATCCGGCGCGCACGCGTTCCTGGTTTACCCGGGACAGAATCTGCGACTCCTGCCGACTGCTCTGAGCAACTTGTTCTGGCGTTCGATGCGCGACATTGAGCACATAGATTCGTGCGGCGGTTGCGCCCAGCAATGAGACGATCAGGACGCCCATCCCGGCCCGGATCGCGCGGCGGCGCTGGACCACCGCCGGAGTCGGCATCCGGAGCACGCGCGCCGGTCCTCGCGGAGCGCGGCGATACGGGTGTTTACCGGCGGGCCTTTGGCGAATCGAGCCACTCATGAAAGACTCTTAATGAGGGCGGGTCGGTCTTGGTGATCGGCGAGGCGAGCTTTTGCGGTTCGGCTGTGCTCTGATCGGAATCGGTCGCTGCGGCGCTCGCGAGCACCATGGCCTTTGCTATCGCGCGTCGGTGGAGATGTCAACGAAAATCCGGGTCGCATCGATTTCACTCTTAGCCGGCGTCATTCTCGGCGGATGGCTCGCACGCGGTTGCGCGGCGACAAGCTCTACCGATGCGCCACGTGCGCACGAGGCGCTGCCGGGCGGCGCATTGGCTGACAGTGCGAGCCTTTACTTGCGCGAGGCGGCAGCCGGCCAGATCCGATGGCAACCGTGGAGCAATTCCTCCTTTGCGCTCGCGCGCCGCTTAAATCGTCCCGTCATGGTCGATATTGGAGCGGTGTGGTGCCATTGGTGCCACGTGATGGACGACACGACCTACGCCGATCCTGAAGTTGCGCGAATCATCAACGCCGGGTTCGTTCCGATCAAGATTGATAGCGATGAACGCCCCGATATCGATTCCTACTACCAGACCGCCGCTACGAGGTTGACCGGCGCGAGCGGCTGGCCGCTGGTTTGCTTCGTTACGCCTGACGGCGCGCTTATGTACGCGACGGGATACTTGCCAGCGCGGCCGCGCGCTGGCGATAGGTCCGTATCGGGCGCGATGATACCGCTGTTGCAGCGTATCGCGGCGGCGTGGGTAAGCGACCGGCGCGAGCTTGACGGGCAGGCGAACGCGTTCGCGATGAAGCTTGCGGCCGAGGCGCACTCGCGGGGGCCTACGGGTTCCGGCGGGGGTACGGGCGCGCAGCGGCTGCAAATTCTGGCGGGTCTGAAATCCTCTTACGATCCTCGGGCGGGCAGTTTTGGGGTTGGCGAGGGTCCGCGATTCTATGATTTTCCGGCGCTCAGGCTCGCGCTCGCCTACGGATTCTTCCGCCATCCGGAATACCGGAAAATCGCAGTCGATTCGCTGCTCAAAATTTCGCGCGGCGGCGTATTCGATCAGCTCGCCGGTGGTTTTCATCGCTACTCGACCGACCCGCAATGGCGTGTGCCGCACTTCGAGAAGATGGCCTACGACCAAGCGATGGCGCTCACCGCCTACAGTGAGGCTTACCAACTCACGCGCGATCCGCGGCTGCTCGCCGTGATTGGAAAAACTCTTGCGTACGTCAACGGGACGCTGCTCGA
>JAJZAG010000076.1 GCA_021799555.1 Deltaproteobacteria bacterium
TTGGGTTGCACGCGCTCGCGCGCGGAGATCGGCGCGGGGCACGGCGCGCATTTGCCGCTGCGCTGCACATTGATCCGTGGCGAGCGAAAAATTATCTTCGCTGGCTAAGAACATTCCTGCCCGACGCGCTCGTGCGGATAGGGTCTGGCGCAGGCTCTCGAAAATCCGGCCGACCGTAGATGCTTGGCAGGCCTTCCCGGAGTTGTTAGCTTCGCGCCACATGAAAATCGTTTTCGAGCGTCTGGGCTGACATGAGTCCGTCTGAAATGCGCCGGATGCCCGATTTTATCGGCGTGGGACCTCCGCGCACCGCGACCACGTGGCTATATGAAGTTCTGC
The DNA here is from genome assembly GCA_021799555.1 of Deltaproteobacteria bacterium. Classification (GTDB taxonomy): domain Bacteria; phylum Desulfobacterota; class Binatia; order Binatales; family Binataceae; genus JBARDN01. Next base: position 340 of record JAJZAG010000076.1, read on the forward strand.
ATGGGCACGTAGGATTTTCCGACTTTCGCAAGGAGACGGATTTCTTTACGCGCTTTTACGACCGCGGGCTGGACTGGTACCTGCAGTACTTCGCTGCGTGTCCGCGCGATTTGCCAATGGGCGAGATGTCGCCGTTATATTTCGCGTCGGACGACGCGCGTGCGCGGATTCGTGAGGTAATCCCGCGATGCAGGATAATCTGCTCGTTTCGCGATCCGGTCGATCGCGCATGGTCGCATTGGCGGCTGCTTGCGCGCAGCTTGCGCACCCGGGTCGAGTTCGATCATGCCTTTGAGCGCTTGCGCGATGTTCGGGAATCAAGCCGGTACGGACATTACACGGCCAAGTGGATCGAAGCCTTCGGGCGGGAAAATGTTTTGCTGCTGTTCTATGAAGACCTCGAAAACGATCCGCAGACATTCGTCGATTCGGTATGCGACTTCATCGGTGCTCCACGCTTTGTCCTGAAGGATTCTCCGGTAGCGCAAAAACGGGTTCATTCGGTCCCGTCGCGCGCGCTGCATCCGATGCTGGCGCGCAACGTTCGTAACGCGATCGGATGGCTCAATGACCGCCGGATGCACCGCGCCGCGAGAATTATCAGAAAGAGCCCGTTATGGCGTTATTCGTTCGAGGGAGGAGAAACCTTTGCGCGCCCCTCGCGCGAAGTTGCGGCGGCGATCCGCGACTCTCTCAAGGGAGAGATCGAACATCTCGAGCAGATCAGTCAACGCGATCTGTCGGGGTGGAAAACGGGTAGCGCGCAAAGCCACAAGAGTGACGCCGGTTGAAATTCTCAGCCTGGCATCCGCGCGCCCGGTACGGATCCAAAGTTAGGCCGGACCAGGAGCTTTGCGCAGATTCCTGTACGCGCGACCCTCGCCAAGCCCGTAGCGATTGAGCATCCGATAAACCGTGTAACGTGAGACGCCCAGCAATTCCGCGGCGCGATGACAATTGCCTCCGGCAGCTTCGAGGGCGCGCAATAGCGCGATCTTTGAGGCCTCACGAATCACTGCGTCGAGCGCGTATGGCCAGGCCTGTTTGTCGTTATGCTCAGGCGTCACGGCTGGCTGAGTTGCGTCGAGCGCGTCGGCCGCTATCGAGATCGAGGAGGCTTTCGCTGAAGCGGACGGTGGCGTCGTTCCGTACACGTGATCGGGCAAATCTTCGGCGATCAGGCTGTTGGTTTCGGCAAGGATGACCGCGCTTTCTATAGCGTGAGCCAGCTCACGCACGTTGCCAGGCCATCCGTACGCTAGTAGCGCGTCAAGCGCGCGCCGTTCGACATGAGTGATCGATTTGCCGAAGAGGTGATTGTAGTGCTCAACAAAGTGCGCGACGAAGGCGGGAATTGCCTCACGCCTTTCGCGCAGTGGCGGCAGGAAAATGGCCGCTGTGTTGAGCCGATAGAATAGATCGTCCCGAAACTCCCCGCTCTTCGTCATCGCGCGAAGATCGCGATTTGTTGCGGCAACCAATCGGATATCCACCTTATAGCTATGAGTCGAGCCGACCGGTTGAATTTCGTGGGTCTCAACGGCGCGTAACAGCTTGGGTTGGAGTTTGAGTGGCAACTCTCCAATTTCATCAAGGAACAAAGTTCCACCGCTGGCCGAACGGAAATAACCCACCGCGTCCTCGCGCGCGTCGGTGAAGGCGCCCTTTACGTGTCCAAAGAGTTGCGATTCAGCGAGCGAATCCACCAGGTTGGAGCAGTTGAAAGTCACAAAGGGTCCGTTGGGCGTCGGCCCCAGCGTGTGCAGAGCTCGCGCAACGAGTTCCTTGCCGGTGCCGGATTCTCCGTGGACCAGAACGGTAGCCTTGTAAGGGCTCAGCCTGGCGATCGTCTTGAGAATCTTGCGCACATGCGCCGATCGCACCAACATTCCGCCGATGCGCTCCGACCCCTGCGCCAGGGTGTCCAAGCCGATTCGGTTAGACGCAGATGGGTTCGTCTCGAAGTGTTGCCGATGCGCCGGACTATGCTTGGCGGCCTCGGCCGCCGTGTCCTCGCTGTGAGCCATAACATCCCCCCGCGGTGTCCCCGCCGCGAGCCTACTCTCTGTCATAAAGGCAGAGCTACATGTTGTAGGAAAATGATATATTCTAGGCGAGCGTAGTCTGTCAAGTGCAGTAGTCGTATTTTTTGGATTCGCTTGAGCGAAAGCGGGTTGTATTTGGCACTACCGTCGGCGGTCCGGCTCCGGAAGGAAGCTCAAGGTCCGGGAAATGCCCCGAATTTGGAGAGATAAGTTGATTGCTCGCATCGATGGCGCTGCTGCGCCTGGCGGGGAGTAGTCGCCCGGACTTCCAAAGCGCGCGATTCCCTGTAAACATCGCATTTCTGGCAATCATGGGAGCCGTTAGCTCAGGCAGGTAGAGCATCTGACTTTTAATCAGAGGGTCCCGGGTTCGAGTCCCGGACGGCTCACAAAATGACCCTTTAATTTCGGGGAGTTTTCCCGCTCGCGCCAGGTGTCTATGTTGCTGCGCGAACTTAAGCGTGCATGAAGGACCGTGGACCGAGACAGCAGCTGCTCTGCGGGCAGCCGGAGAATTCGGATTGTGATGCGCGCTAAAGCGCTGATGGTGATGGGAACCGCCTCTGACGTCGGCAAGAGTGTCGTTGTGACGGCTCTCGGCCGCTCGTTTGCCCGCACGGGAATCAGCGTTGCGCCGTTCAAGTCGCAGAATATGTCGAACAATGCCGCAGTGTGTGCGGACGGTGGTGAGATCGGGCGAGCCCAAGCGGTCCAAGCCGAAGCATGTGGCCTGCAACCAAGCGTCGACATGAACCCCGTTCTGCTGAAGCCCGAAAGCGAACTCGGATGTCAGGTTGTTATTGCCGGACGGCCGCGTTTTCATATGAAAGCACGGGATCACGAGAGCTACCGAAGCCGGGCGTGGCCAGAGATAGTCGCTAGTTACGAGCGACTCGCGCGGAAACACGATTTGATCGTAATCGAAGGCGCCGGCGGCGCTGCCGAGATCAATCTGCGCGATCGGGACATCGTCAACTGGGCGATCGCTGAGCTTGCCGACGCGCCCGTCTTGCTCGTTTCTGATATCGACAAGGGAGGAGCGCTCGCGTCAATCGTCGGGACGATTGAGCTTATAGCGCCGGCTGAGCGGCGGCGGATAGCGGGAATTCTGATCAACAAGTTTCGCGGTGATATCACGCTGCTCGAACCGGGTCTGAAGCTTCTCGAAGAGCGCACCGGAGTTCCCGTCCTTGGCGTGCTGCCGTATCAGCACGAACTGGGAATCGCACAGGAGGATTCCGCAGGGCTCGAAGGCCGCCCGATTCGCGTCAACACGGCGGCGGTGAGCGTAGGAGTAGTGCGGCTTCCCCGGATATCGAACTTCACCGATTTCGAAGCGCTCGAGACCGAAGCTGACATCGCGCTGCATTATGTCAGCGACCCCCTCGCGGCGCCCGCCGTCGATGTGCTTGTGTTGCCCGGGTCGAAGAATACGGTCGCCGATTTATCATGGCTGCGCGAGTGCGGCTGGGAAGACTATATCGTACGCCATCTGCGCCGCTCGGGCTGGATACTCGGGGTTTGTGGCGGTTACCAGATGCTCGGGACCCGAATCGTTGATCCCGACGGTGTCGAAAGCTTCCGCCCGATAACGACCGGTCTGGGATTGCTCGATATCGAAACGATTTTTGAGTCCGGAAAAATCACTGAGCGAATCTCAGGAGTGCATTTGCCTACCGGCCTTGCGATCGAAGGGTACGAGATTCACTCAGGACGAATCAGCGGCGTAAACGCTTCTAACGCGCTTTTCAAGGTACGGAGGTCAGGCGCGGACGGTGCCGAGATTTTTGACGGAGCGAGTTCGGGAGACGGCAGGATCATCGGCACAACCATTCATGGCCTTTTCGACTCGGCCGCGTTCCGCCGTAATTTTATTGACAATGTTCGGTCTTCCAAGGGACTGTCCCCGTTAGGGACGACTGCGGTGGCCGAAGCGAAAGACGAGCGCTTTGCCGCTTTCGATCGAATCGCGGACGTGTTGGAGCGGCATATTGATATGTCGCGCGTCGCGGCGCTTGCGGGCGTGCGATGGGCGCCAGGCACGATCCACGCGGCGCAAGTTTGAGCCTCTCTGACGGATCGATCGACGATGGCGGCGAACGCTCTCTACATGTCCGCACCTTTGATAGTTGTTGTGCTGATTATCGATTACCTGGCCGGAGATCCCTCTTGGTTGCCGCATCCGGTGAGATTCATCGGACGTGCAATCGCTTGGGGCGACGCGCATCTATGGTCCGGTCACCCGCAACGGGATTTTATAGCCGGATTGATTCTTGCTGTCGGCGTAACGGTTCTGGCCGCGGGAAGCGTTTGGGCAGGAATCGCATTGTGCGGGCAAGCCGCTTGGTGGCTTGCGACACTGGCCGCGGTGATTGTTGCCTGGACGACGATCGCGATGCGCGGGCTCGACGATGCGGCACAAGAAGTCGAGCGAACGCTCCTAAGCGGCGATGATGCCGCCGCGCGCGCAGCCATCCCAGCTTTGGTCGGCCGCGACCCGCATCGACTGGATAGAACGGATCTCGTCGCGGCAACCGTTGAATCCGTGGCGGAGAATTTCAACGACGGAGTTGTGGCTCCGCTATTCTTCCTGTTCCTGGGCGGACCCGTTTGCGCGATGGGCTACAAGGCAATTAACACGCTCGACTCGATGATTGGATATCGAAACGACCGTTACGTCTATTTCGGTCGTGCGGCAGCTCGCCTCGACGACGCAGCGAATTATATTGCCGCGCGCCTGTCGGCATTATGCATCATCGCCGCCGCAGCGTTGGTCACCGCTCGCGCGGGTTCCGCTCTGAAGACATGTCTGGCCGACGCGCGCAAGCATGCCAGCCCGAATGCAGGATATCCGGAAGCGGCGATGGCTGGCGCGCTGGGAATCAAACTGGGCGGTGACGCGATTTATGCTGGCGAAGTCGAGCATCGACCGATTCTGGACGGAGGGAATCGCGCGATAGCTGCCGAAGACATCACGACCGCCCGGCAAATATTGCATTGTGGGTGCGTAATCGCCGTGGTCGGATTCTCCCTGCTCCGAATAGTTCTGGTGCGGCTATGATACGAAGAGATCGCGTGCATGGAGGGGGCGCGAGTGAAGGTGAAATTGACTTCAGCATCAGTATTAACCCGCTCGGTCCGCCGCCCTGCGCGTTGAAGGCATATGGGTCAGCCGCGGCGCGAATCGCGGTATATCCAGAGCCATATCCGCGGAAACTTGAAGCGGCAGTCGCTAAGTGGCTCGGCGTGCCATCGGATTTTGTTCTTGCGGGCAATGGAAGCACCCAATTGATTTATCTCACCGCGCGGGTGTTCCGTCCGCGGCTGCCGGCTGTGGTTATCCCGACCTTCAGTGAGATCGCGAATAGCCTGATCGTCGGCGGCAGTGCACCTTTCGCGATAGCCACATCGAGGGAGAATGAATTTAATCTGGACCGTGACGCGGTAGTGGAAGTCCTTCGCTCAGGAGCCGATGCCGTATTCATCGGAAGACCGAATAGCCCCACCGGCTCGATGCTCGATATCGACGAAGCAGGCGCAATTGCAGCCGAATGTGCGCGTTACGGCGCATGGTGTGTGTTTGACGAAGCGTTTATTGAATTCGTACGCGGCGGGCGTTCCTGTGTCGAGTTCGTCAGGGCGAATCCGCGGGTTCTGGTCCTTCGCTCCCTGACCAAGATATTCGCAATCCCGGGATTGCGTCTCGGATACTTGGTAGCAAATCCCAACACGCTTAACCGGGTACGCGAGGCGATCGAGCCGTGGTCGGTGAACTCAATCGCAGACTGCGTCGCCCAAGCCTGCCTCGAAGTAGCCAACGATTTTATTCGCGAGACCTGCGACTATGTAGTCAAGGAGACGGTACGCTTACGCGAAGCCTTAGCGTCTACCTCAGTCGTTCATGCATACCCGTCGGCGGCGAACTTTCTGTTGCTCGAAGTGCCTTCTGAACGCTACCCGGACGAGTTTCAGTCCGCGCTGATGTCAAGCGGCATTAAGGTACGAAATTTACGGGAACTTCCGGGGTGTTCGACGGGTACGTATCGCGTTGGGATCCGAAAGACTGCGGATAACAATCTGCTCGCGGACGCCGCGCGCGCATGGTGTTCGCTGCGATGAAGTGAGAATCTCGCGAGCATCGGCCGCGGTTCGTTGAGATGTTGCCGATGTGGAAAGCTTAGGGACCGACAGGCGGGCGCAATAACGCGGCGGCCTTGCGTAGCGTGAATCGCCCTCGGATTGCCTTCAGTACAGCTTGAGAAGCGCGCTTGGACAGCTTGCTCAGAGACGCAAGAGCTAGGCAATTCGTTCCCGTCGGGAGCGCTACTAATGTTGCATCGCGTTTTCGGATTCGAATATCTGCGCTCAATAGCCTTGCCGCGAGAGTTAGCCTCGATGAAGCCGGTAACCGATCTCGCCCGAATGCCGCGCGGCTAGATACCGATGCGTTGGCCTGAGCGCGTGACCGCATCAGAAGCAAATAGATCGCCAGCGCGGGACCCATCGCGATCGGCCCAGCCGCTGGACTGATAACGGTCTTCGACCGATGTCGTAAAGGCTCCCCGCGATTCAGTCATTCGATGAATCTCACGTGAAGAAATGCTGCCGCGGAGTTGATCGCCGCTTCTGTGAGTAAAAGAGTCGTTCCGATTCACGCTAACATTACGGTTGAGCCTGATGGATAGGGACGCGTGGTCATCGCGATTCCGCGCAGAAAGAGACCGAATCGAGCGATGACGAAACCGAGGTCATGAGCGCGCGAGGGGTTTTAATCGATGCCGGAAACGTACTCTCAGCGGCCAGGAAGGCGTTCGCTGTGGCAGGCGACGGCGGTATCAGGGCGTCAGCCTTCGAATGTCTCGCCGTTCGGGTCTGCGGCGCTACGTTCAACGGCGCATCCGTCCATGAAGATCGCGATAATCGTGTCGACTGCGATCTCTGGAGTGGCAAACTCACGCCCATAGCGGTTGAGTCCGCGTACCATTCCAAGAGCCGCTTCGGCTACAAGTCGTGTATCAAGGTCGGCGCGAATTGTCCCGTGTTCGGCTCCGGCGCGCAGCACCTCGGAAAGCATCCCGACCAGTTTCTCACGTTGAGTGCGGAAGCGCCGCTCTTGGGCGGGGGGCAGTGCCTTCGGATCTCGCAAGAGGGCGAAGAATTGGCGCCGGTTCCAAAAGAATTGCAGCGCGTGGCGAATAATCGTCGCGATTCGATCACGCACGGAACGCGTTCCCCCAAGTGCGTCGCGAATCTGCTCTTGTAATTGATCGAAGCCCGCAATTACCACGGCCGCATACAGTTCTTCTTTGCTATTGAAGTGACGATAAACGCTGCCTTTTCCTACATGCGCGTTCGCGGCAACATCGTCGATAAGCACCTGGTCGAAGTCGCGCTCGGCGAATAAAAGGCTTGCGCTGTCGAGAATCCGCTCGCGCAGAAAGGGCGTTGCCGGGCGGCCGCGATTTCGACGGCGCGCAGGTGTCGCAGAGATCGATGAGTCCATGACGGCAGGCGTTCGCGTATTCATCCTACAATTCCGAAGGCGATTTGGCTGCGTATGTGCCGCTCCTCGTTTCCCGACGAAACACTTTTCAGCTTCGAGCGTCCCTATCAGGCAGCGGCCTGAATCGGAGATGCGAAGCTATCTGACCAATTAAATATGGACTTACAGGTCCGAAATTGCAACAATAGGAGGCATGGCACCCGTTCGTTGCTAGGGCGGTGTCTGGTTCGCGCGACTGGGTGCATGCGAGACGAGGCGCAGGTGCCAGGCTGACCGCGTAACATAATCGGCCCGGACCGATGAAGGGGCTAGTACCGAAACGATGGATACCGACACACCAGCGAGTAAACTGCAAAACCCTGCGCTTACGCCGCAACCGTCGATTCGCGACCGAAGGCCGAGGGCGACTGCGAAGCTGTGGTTGATCGCCTGCGCGATTATTGCCGTCGCCGCGTACGCGATGCTCTCGCGGTCGAATCACGTTTTACCCGGTTCGGCAGGCGTCCACGCGGGCCGCATGACGGCGCCAGTGCCTGTCACCGCAGTAGCGGCGAAGCTCGGCGATCTAAACCAATATTTGACCGCGATTGGGTCCGTTACCGCGTTCAATACTGTGACCGTTATGTCACGCGTGCCCGGTGAAATCATGAAAGTGGCCTTTACCGAAGGGCAGATTGTCAAGCCGGGCGAGTTGCTCATCGAGGTTGACCCGCGCCCTTATCAGATCCAGCTCGAACAGGCCGAGGGCACGTTGGCAAAAGACCAGGCCTCGCTGACGGACAACAAAATATTGCTCGCACGCGATGAAGAGCTGTTTAAGCAGCACGTAATCGCGCGCCAGGACCTGGATAATCAGCGCGCGACCGAGGCTCAGTATGAGGGCGCGGTAATCAGTGACGAGGCCGCGGTCGATAATGCGAAACTCCAGCTCACCTACAGCAGAGTTACCGCGCCAATCGGCGGCAAAATCGGTCTGCGGCTCGTCGATCCGGGTAATATCGTGACGGTCAATCAGGGACTGATAGTGATCACCCAGGTGCAGCCGATCTCAGTGCGCTTCAGTATCCCGGAAGACGACCTGCGGCTGGTTGTGAACGATATGAAAGCGAATCCCAAGCTTCCCGTCGAAGCTTGGGACCGCGACTTCAAGGTCAAACTTGCCGAGGGAACGCTGCTGACGATCAATAATCAAATCGATCAAACCACGGGTACGATCCTGCTTAAGGCGGTCTTCCCAAATACCGACAATCTGCTTTTCCCGAATCAATTTGTCAACGCGCGGCTGCTGGTCGGCGTCACGCGCAACGCGGTCCTGATTCCACTCGCCGCCGTGCAGCGCGGCGGCGCGCAGGGTTCATATGTATTCGTCGTCCGGCCGGATAAAACCGTGCAAAAGACGCTGGTGAAGACGGCGGCGACCCAAGGCGACACAGCCGCAATTGCCTCGGGTCTCAAGCCGGGCGAGGTGGTAGTGACCGACGGCATTGATAAACTGCACAACCGGGCGCGCGTCAACGTCCAGATGGCGTCAAACAATGCCGGGAGCAACGGTGGCGGTCAACAATGAACCCATCGCGGCTGTTCATCCTTCGGCCGATCGCGACCTCGCTGCTGATGGCTGGGCTAATGCTGGCCGGCATGTTTGCGTTCAAACAGTTGCCGATCTCCGCCCTGCCTGAGGTTGATTATCCGACAATCCAGGTAGTGACCTTCTATCCGGGCGCCAGTCCCGATGTGATGGCTTCGTCGGTGACTGCGCCGCTCGAGCGCCAATTTGGTCAGGTGCCGGGACTCAATCAAATGACCTCGAACAGTTCCTTCGGGAGCTCGGTTATCACGCTCCAGTTCGAGCTCGACTTGAATATCGACGTGGCGGAGCAGGAGGTGCAGGCCGCGATTAACGCCGCCTCGACCTATCTGCCGGTTGATCTGCCCAATCCTCCAGTTTACAGCAAGATCAACCCTGCCGATGCTCCAATTCTGACCTTGGCCCTGACCTCGAACGAGCTTCCGCTTGATAAGGTGGAAGACCTCGCCGATACGCGACTGGCGCAGCGGATCTCGCAGCTTCCCGGAGTCGGATTGGTAAGCCTCAGCGGCGGCCAGAAGCCGGCGGTACGGATTGATGCGAACCCTACGGCGCTCGCCGCATACGGTTTGACACTCGAAAGCCTGCGCGCCGCGATCTTCGCCGCCAACGTCGATGAAGCCAAGGGCAATTTCGATGGTCCGGGACAAGCCTACACGATCGGCGCCAACGATCAGCTTCTGACCGCAAAGGACTATCGCCCGCTGATCGTCGCGTATCAGAATGGCGCTCCCGTCCGGCTTTCGGATGTCGCCCGTGTGAGCGATGGTGCCGAGAACGTCAAGCAGGCTGCATGGATGGATTTGACGCCGGCGGTGATCATGAATGTTCAGCGCCAGCCCGGCGCCAATATCATCGAGGTCGTTGACAGGATCAAAAAGCTGATGCCGCAGCTTCAGGCGGCGCTGCCTTCGACAGTGAAAGTGTCGATCCTCACCGACCGCACGATCACGATCCGCGCTTCGGTCGCCGACGTGCAATTCGAGTTGCTGCTCACCGTCGCACTGGTCGTCATGGTCATCTTTCTGTTTCTGCGCAATATCGCGGCGACCGTAATTCCGAGCATCGCGGTTCCGCTGTCGATCGTCGGCACGTTTGGGGTGATGTACCTGCTCGGCTACAGCCTCAACAATTTGACCCTGATGGCGCTGACGATCTCGACCGGATTCGTTGTCGATGACGCGATCGTGATGATCGAAAACATTTCGCGGTTTATCGAAGAAGGGCAGCCGCCGCTGCGGGCGGCGCTAAATGGATCGGCGCAAATTGGGTTCACGATCGTGTCGCTGACCGTATCGCTTATTGCGGTGCTGATTCCTCTCCTGTTGATGGGCGATATCGTCGGTCGGCTGTTCCGCGAGTTTGCAATCACGCTGGCCGTCACGATCCTAGTTTCAGCGATTGTGTCTTTGACGCTCACACCGATGATGTGCGCGCGGCTTTTGCACCATAAGCCGCGTTCCGCTCAAAATCTTCTCTATCGCAAGTCCGAGCAGATCTTTGAAGACACGATCGCGTTTTACGGCAAAACCCTGCGATGGGTGTTGCGCCACCAAGAAGCGACGCTCGCGGTGGCGATTGCGACGTTGATCCTTACGATCGCGTTGTACATCTTCGCGCCCAAAGGATTCTTTCCAATCCAGGATACCGGCGTGATCGAAGGCGTATCCCAGGCGCCGCAGGCAATCTCGTTCCCCGCGATGGCGGAGCGTCAGCAGGATTTGGCCAAGGTTATTCTGCAAAATCCCTCCGTGCAGAGCCTTTCGTCGTTCGTCGGGATCGACGGGACCAACACGACGGTGAATAGCGGGCGTTTTCTTATCAACCTCAAGCCGCACGACGAACGCGCCGCCTCGATCACACAGGTAATTCGATCGCTGCAGGCGGCCAGCGCGCAAGTCAGCGGGATCACCTTGTTCCTTCAGCCCGTGCAGGACCTGACCGTAGAGGACCGCATAAGCCGCACCGAATATCAGTACAGCCTCGAGGATGCTAATCCCGCGGAACTCACCAAGTGGACAGGACTCTTGATGGCGAAGCTGAAGACAATGCCGCAGTTACACGGTCTTGCGACCGACCAACAGAATGACGGCTTGGTCGCGAATTTAACGATCGACCGCAACACGGCCTCACGACTGGGAATCGGACTGCAATCGATAGATAACACGCTTTACGATGCGTTCGGGCAGCGTCAGATCTCGACCATCTTCACTCAGCTGAACCAGTACCACGTTGTGCTCGAAGTCGCGCCCGAGTTCCAGCAAAATCCGGCTGCGCTCGATGACTTGTATTTTTCGGCGGCTAGCGGTGGCCAGGTACCGCTGAGTACCTTTACTCAACTCACCAAGGGGACGACGCCGCTCGTCGTCAACCACGAAGGGCAGTTTCCGTCAGTGACGATCTCGTTTGACGTCGGCGCAGGATATTCACTCGGCGACGCGGTTAACGCAATCAAGCAAGCCGAAGCGGAGATTGGGATGCCTGCGAGTGTGCAGGCCGCATTTCAGGGAACCGCGCGCGCCTTTCAGGCGGCCCTCGCGAATGAACCGCTTCTGATACTTGCCGCACTTGTAACCGTGTACATCGTGCTCGGTGTTTTGTACGAGAGTTACATCCATCCGATCACGATCCTGTCGACGCTGCCGTCGGCTGGAGTAGGTGCGATCCTGGCTCTGCTCATCTGCCGGGAAGATCTGGATGTGATCGCGCTGATCGGCATTATATTGCTGATTGGAATTGTGAAGAAAAACGCGATCATGATGATCGACTTTGCCCTGGAAGCACAGCGTAAGGATGGGCTTGCTCCGCGCGACGCGATTTATCAGGCGTGCCTGCTGCGCTTTCGGCCGATTATGATGACCACGATGGCGGCTTTGCTCGGCGGATTGCCGCTTGCGCTTGGCACGGGTACCGGTTCTGAGTTGCGCCGTCCATTGGGA
>JAJZAG010000001.1:0-9663 GCA_021799555.1 Deltaproteobacteria bacterium
AGGCATAGCCGATCGCATGTTCGCGTGCACGGGCTTGCGCGATCGAATCTTCGGTGCGGAAGCCGTTGAACAATGGCCAGGTGATCATCAGGCCGACGTACATGTTGTTGGCGGCTGGAACTCCGGTGCCCATCGCGGCATATCCGAATTGGGCGGTTCCGGTTGGCAGAAAATCGCTCTTGAACTGGTCAACTTGGGCGCCTGCGGCGCGGGCCTCGTCAACCAGCGCCTTCAGATCTGGGCGAAGTTGAAATGCGCGCGCAAGCAATGCCGGCAGCTTTTCGGTGACCGGCGAATAGGTCAACGTACCGACGGCATGGTAGGGCGGCGCTGTGCCGGCCATTCCCATCGCGGCATCGAGAGCGACTTTTGCGTCGTCACGGACATTTACGGCCTTCACGCGTTCCATCTCGGCGCGCGAAAGATCGGCTTGTGTAATCGACACGTCGATCTGCGAGCGTAGATTGGCCTTTGCGAGAACGGTTGCCTGGTTTAGTTCTTCGCTGCGCTCGTGAATTGCCTGGTCGTAAACCTTGATCTCCTCCTCGGCAGCGAGCAGAGCATAATAGCGCTGCGCTACCGTAAAAATCAGATTCAAGTCAGTGAGCTTGAGCTTAGCCTTTTCCGCGTCGAGGTCGGCGCGGCGTTCATCGATAAAGCCGCGCACGCGTCCGAAGTCGAACAGGAACTGCGAGACGGAAAGGCCGCCCAAAAAATTGTTCTGAGACTCGGTACTCTGGGAAAAATCGTTGCTGGTCAGGTTGTGGTTGCGTCCCGTGAAGCGGGGGAGCATGTCGAACGAGAAATAGCTGGTGTTTCCGATGCCGTTTTCCGTGGTGCGGAGATAGTCGGCGAGGCCATAAGCCTGAGGAAGCATGTTCGATTGCGCGACGCCGACGCCGGCCTGCGCGGCCGTGACGTTTGACTCGGATTCCATACGCAGCGGATGCAGTTTGAGCGCGATTTTGGTTGCCTGTTCCAGCGTCAGGTCCGAGTTCGGCTGGATCATAATTTGCTGAGCATACGCTCGTGCGCACACACCGCCTGCGACTCCAACGACGAACAACGCTATCGACAACTTAAGATATTTGGTTCCGGAAAGCCGGCAACGCATCATTTAATCTCCCTGCTCGGCAGTGGTTTCACTCTCAGTGGCCTGCGCAAGAACTCGCACTGGTTCACCGGCCTCGAGCGACGGACTCATGTGAGCTACAACTGCGTCGCTCTCGGAAAGACCCGAGGTGATCTCGACGTTGGTACCATCGGTCAGCCCCGTGGTCACCGTGGTTTTGTACAGTTTGCCGTGTTTGACGGTGTAGATGTACGAAGCCGGCTGACCCAGTCCGGACACCGCCGTAACCGGAACCTCAAGCGCGTTAGGATGCTGCACGAGAGTCAGCGTTACGTTGGCGTACATGCGCGGGTAGAGCTTGTGATCGTGATTGGGGATGTCGATCTCGGTGAGCATCGTGCGTGTCGCGAGGTCCAGCGATGATGCAAATCGGGTCACCGTTGCGTGGAACTTTTTGCCTGGGAATGCGCGCAGTGTAAGCGTCGCAGGCATCCCGATCTTAATCTGCGAGGTCTCACGCTCGGGGACGTAGATGTAGATGCGCAACGGGTCGATGCGAGCCTCCGTAAGCAGCGGACCACCGCCCGTCAAATGGCCGCCGGCCCCTTCCATTGCGCCTGAACTAACCGCAGCACCCGTGCCTGAGAAACCGAAGTCTCCGCCTCCGGCGCGGATCAGGGCGCCGGGATCGGCGAAGCGGCCGGTAATCACGCCGTCAAATGGAGCGATGATCTCGGTGTATGAGACCATCGTCTCGAGCGAGCCAACCTCCGCCATCGCTTCCATGTACTTGGCGTATGCGATATCGACGGTTTCTTTCGCGACCAGGCGCGGATCAGTTTTTCGCACTCGGTCCAGACGCTGCCAAGTTATCTTGGTGATGTCGCGGTTGGCTTCTGCGCGTTGAAGATTTTGCTGAAGTTCGGGAACCTCGATTACAGCAAGAACCTGCCCCTTTTTCACCCAGTCGCCCTTATCAACGTTCATCTTGACCAGATATCCGGTCACCTTCGAATGCAGCGCGGCCTCATAAAAGCCTACAAGATCGCCCGGTAAGTCGATCGATCGGACGACAGTCTTGCGCTGCGGATGAATCACGGGAACCGACCGCAAGTCAGATCTGGTCACCGCCGGCTTGGCGGAGACGGCCGGGGATTCACTAGTGTAATGACATCCGATCGCTGATATCAGAACGGTGGCGATCAGCAGGTACTTTCGAAAACGGCTCACTGTATTGCCCTCCCGAAATAGAACAACTCGTACACGCACGGGACCAATAAAAGAGTGAAAATGATCGAAACGGTCAAAGCGTCTCCTGCGGCACGCGCGAGTGGCGCGAAAGCTTCTGAGCCGGTGCCGATTTCACGCGCGACCGGGATCAAGCCCGCCACCGTTGCGGGTCGAAGCGCGTGGCCCTCACAACATCGTTGGCTAGCGAAATCGTCCGGCAGTCTTGGGTTTGACTCGACGTTTCCGACCGTCGCGAGTCCGAAACCGAAGCTCGAAAAGGAGCGCTGCATCGCCGCTACGGCGTCCTCAAGCGCTCGCGCTTCTTCCTGGACAAGAAAGCGAGCGCAATAAGTGCGGATCACCGTCATCGCGACCACATACGACGTCAGCATTGCGAGCACAAAGGCCAACACCAGTGCGCCGAACAGGTCTTTGGCAACGCCGAACAGGAACATCACCCGAAAGAAGACGATTGTTGTCGTGATGGTCGAAGCGAGCACAGGCAATGCAACTCCCGCGGCACCCTCTTTGGCGGCAACTGCTGGCTCCTTGCCTTTGGTCAAATGGCGGTTGATGGTCTCAAGGACCACGACCGCCGGGATCTTCGGATTTGGGAACCCGCTCAGCGGCATCTTGACAAACGCCGTCACCCCAAGAATTAAGGCGATCAGCGCCCCGACGATTCCCGTGAACCCGTTGCGCAAAGCGAAGCTCGGCACCTTTATGCACCTCGCACGAATTTTCCGGCGGCCCGTGCGAGCACGCCCGTATTCAGATCAAAAAATGTCAGCGGAGATTCCCTGTCCACCGCGACCGTTTTCAGCTTACAGCTGTCAGTAAACTTAAGCCCGGGCGAATAGGAACGGAGGACCGCACGGGTCCGATGAGATTCTAATGCGACGCAGATGGCGTGGCGCTGTAGGGTGTGGCGTAAGCAGCATAGCCGCACGCCACGCGTTACATGATTCCGGAAGCGGATCGAGGATAGATTGCTGACCAGGGGCGGGATAGGCTGCGATCACCTCCAACTGCGAGTCGGTGCAGTCGTCGCACAATCCCAAGTATTCATGGCGGGCCGCGGCCTGACGCACCTCGGCCGGGCGGTAGGAGGTTCCGAAACTGTTCGTGCGCAACGCGGGCAGCACAATTGCCGTCGCCAGAGCGACGGCGCATCCCGCTAAACGAAGCCAAGCGGCAATCGACCGGTTACCTGTCAGGACGAATCCCATAACCCAAACCTACAATAGCCTATGCGGCGCCGCGTGCGCGCTCAAGCCGTCTCGATCTCCTCTTGTGCGGGACTTTTGCCCCAGTGCTGTGTATTGTCGTCGATGATGCCCAAGATGCCAACCCCGTCACCGAAACGCGGCAGTAATTTCGCAGTAATCTTTTTCGCCGCGGCACTGATCATGTTAGCGACGGCGGTCCGTGCGCAGCAATATCACGTCGATCAAGCCAGCAGCACGGCTTTAACCGGGTATTTCCATCGGCACCGCCTACCGCTGGTCGGCGCACAAGTGTTGCGCACCGACGACGGCAATCCAAGAGTTAATCTTTACGGGTTCGTTGCGGCCGTCTCGGGGCGCGACGACGCCGAGCGCGAAGCGCGCCGTTTTCTCGGCGTCGCCGACGTTCCGATTGCAGATTCAATTCGGGTCAAGCCGTCGATCGATTCGGCCAACGCCTCGGGCGCGGCCTCGTCTGGAGCGCCGAGCACGGCGCCTGGTAACTCGAATCAGGAATGGAACAAGGCGATGGAGGGCATCTACAAGTATGGCGCGCAGCCGCTGCCGTCGCCCGGAGTTCCGGTTCCGCCCTAGGCGGGACGTGCGCCTGCCCCGCGTGATAGAATTGGCGGTGCTGTGGCGGACAAAGTTATTTTCTTGCGCGATCCCAGTCGCGATTCGAGTGACCGCGCGTACAAGATCAAATATGCGGATCTGCTGAACCCTGCCCAGCTTGCCGCCGTGACGCATAGCGACGGTCCGTTGCTGGTAATTGCCGGCGCAGGTTCAGGCAAAACCCGGACACTGATCTATCGGGTCGCGAGGCTTATCGAGAGCGGAGTCCCGCCCGGTGCGATCTTGCTTATGACATTTACCCGCCGCGCTGCGCAGGAGATGCTCGAACGGGTCGAGCGGTTGGTCGGCGAGATTACGCGTTCGGTGGCGGGCGGCACATTTCACTCTTTCGCAAACAATGTCCTGCGCCGCCACGGTGCCCAGATGGGGCTCAAACCGAATTTTACAATCCTGGACCGTGGCGACATGGAGGACGTGATCAATCTGCTGCGCGCGCGGATGGGTCTCGCGTCGCGCGACCGGCGCTTCCCGAAGAAGGGCACGATCGCCGAAGTGATCAGCATGGCGCGTAACAAGATGCGCGACCTGCTCGCCGAATTCGAAGTTGATTTCCCGCATCTCCTCGAGCATCAGGGCGAGATCATCGCGCTTGCCGAAAAGTACGAGGCCTACAAGCGCGAACGCGGGCTGCTCGATTATGATGACTTGCTCTACCGCCTGGCGGAGCTGCTGCGCCAGTATCCGCAGGTGCGCCGGCGCCTCTCGCAAAGCTATCGCTACATTATGATCGACGAGTACCAGGACACCAATCGCATCCAAGCCGAGCTCGTGAAGCTTCTCGCGTCCGAGCATCGGAATGTGATGGCGGTGGGCGACGACGCGCAGTCTATCTATTCGTTTCGCGGCGCCAATTTCCGCAATATCATGGAGTTTCCAGAGCTGTTCGCGGGCGCTCGCGTGATCAAGCTCGAAGAGAATTACCGTTCGGTGCAGGGAATCCTCGATCTAGCCAATGAAGTAATCTCGCGCGCCGCCGAAAAGTACACCAAAGTGCTGTTCACCTCCCGCCGCGGGGGTTTTCGTCCAATTCTGGTCCGCGCGCAGGACGAGCACATGCAGTCGCGCTTCGTCGCCCAGCGCATCCTCGAACTGCGTGAAGAGGGCGTCGAGTTGGACGAGATGGCGGTGTTGTTCCGCTCGAGCTTTCATTCGTTCGATCTTGAACTCGAGCTGCAGCGCCGCGATATTCCGTTTGTCAAGCGCGGCGGGTTCAAATTTATCGAGACCGCGCATATCAAGGATGTCCTCGCCCATCTGCGCGTCGTCGCAAATCCCGCCGACGCTGTCTCATGGCTGCGCGCTCTGATGCTCGTGCGCGGGGTTGGACATCGCACCGCCGAGCGCGCGGTCGAAGCTCTGGTCGCCGCCGACGCGCCCGAACGCGAACTCGCGCGGCTTGCGCAATCAACGGCGCGTGAGGGCGCGGCATCGGGCTACGCACGGCTCGCTGCGCTGTTCGCCGAGATTCGCGACAAAACGAAGCGACCAGCAGAAAAGATCGCTGCGACCATCGCGTACTATCTGCCGCTAATGCGTGAGGCGTTTCCCGACGATTATCCCAAACGCGAGCGCGACCTCGAGCATTTCCAGAATATCACCGAGCGCTACCGCAGCCTGGAAACGATGCTCGCCGACATGGCGCTCGAACCGCCCAACGATTCTCTTGGCGGTGTGCTGGCGGAAGGACCGGAAGATGAATTCCTGACGCTCAGCACGATCCATTCCGCCAAAGGACTCGAATGGCGCATCGTGTTCGTCATCTGGGCGGCGGATGGCCGCTTCCCCGGTCCGATGAGCGTCGATGAGGAATCGATCGAGGAGGAGCGCCGCCTGATGTATGTAGCCAGCACGCGAGCTCGCGACGAGCTTTACCTGACCTATCCCATCTACATGTTCGACCGCATCAACGGCTACATGATGGGCCGCGCGTCGCGCTTCCTCGACGATCTCCCCGCGGAAATTCTTCCCACAGCCACGCTGCAGGACGCCGAGTCGATTGAGTAGAGGTTCTTTCTATCCTGATATTGTGGTTTCGAACTTTGCGTAGCCGGGCTGCGGTGCATCGACGTGCATTGGCAGCGAGACTTCGCGCAGGACGGGGACCTTTTCAGTAATCGTTCCGGTCGCCGGCGCATCGCGTGGCACCGTGATCACTCGCGTGCCCACAAATCGCACCACTTCGGGAAGCATCTTGCCCGTGTCCAGGTAGCGGGTGTGAGTGGCCTCAAACAGCGTGTCGAACTTGAACAGCTTCGAGCCTGCGCGAATCAGGTACTCGTTGTGGCCGAGCGGCCGCACCATGACGGATTCGCTCATCACGTAGATATGCCCTACGGTCGGCCGCAAAAAGCCCGGATAGAGCGGATTGACACCGAGCCAGAACGGAATTATCACGCGCCGGTTGTCTGGCCATCCGTTCAAATGCACGTGTGCCTCGCGGTCGTTGTTGCCCAGGGTAAAGTCCTTGCCGTCGAAGTCGCGCAGGATGTCGCGGCTTAGCTGATCCTGTGGCGGCGTGGTGACTTCGCCGGTTGGGCCGAAATCAAGCGCCTTATCAGGCGAGCATCCAGTGGCGGCTGCAATCAACGCCGCCGCAATCGCTGCGCGGGCCAATGCTTTGATTCGCGGATGCTTCATTCGATTCGATAGCGCGCGTAGCTTGCCGGAATGCCCCCGCCGAGCGTCCATTTCATCGGCAGTGAAACTTCGCGTACGACGGGGATTTCAACCTTCTTACCATCGGCGCGGGTGAACTCGCGCTTGCCCATGTATTGCACGATCGTGGGCAAGATCTTTCCTCCGACGACATAATGGGTGCGCGTCGTGACGAAAACTGTTTCCTGCTTGACCAGCGAACTGCCAGCTTCGATCATCCACTCGCCCGGCGCATCGAGTGGTTTGCCCAGGGTGGCCTCGCTGATGACGTAATAGTCGCCTTCTTTAGGCTGCTTGACGCCAGGGACCAGGATGTTGACGCCGAACCAGAAAGGCAGTTTCATCCACGCGCCATCGCGCGTTCCGACTGGACGCACCATCGCAATCGTATTGCTGGTACCGAGAACGAATTTTCGCCCGCGAAAGTTCTCTTCGACGGTTTCCGCGCTTGCATAGACCGAATGCGGCCTTGGCAAGGGCGGCGTCTTGCCGCATCCAGCGCTTGCGCTGAGGATTGAAAAGATCGCGATCGCGACTGTGGAACGGCGCTCATACCGTGCGCGCATAGTTGGTGGCGATCTCCCGACCGACGCGTTCGATCTGATGTTCCCATGAATCGGGCGCCGCGACTGGCCAGAGCACGAACTTGTCGAGACCCTTGGCGATATATTTTTCGAGGCGCGAAATTATGTCCTCGGCGGAACCGAAAACGCTGCGCTCGAGAAACGCTTCCGCGCCGCGTCCCATCGCCGCGAGCATCGGCTGCATTTCCTCGATTGCCTTTTCGCGGGTGGCCGCGATCCGGCACAGGAGGATTAGTCCCGACTCGATTCGCGCGTTCGTGCGGCCATAATCCGCCGCGTACGCGCGAATTTTTCGCATGCTGTCGGCGTATTCCTCAGGGGTCTGAAACGATGCGAAAAAGCCATCACCCAGGCGCGCGGCGCGGCGCAGCGCCGAATCCGCGCGGCCGCCGATCCAGATATCCATCGTCCCAAAATCGTTGTTCGCGCGCGGCGCGGGGCGCGGCTCGATCGTGACGTCGTCGAAGTTGAAGAAACGGCCGTGATAGCTCGCCTGTCGATCTCTCCAAACCGCACGCAGGACCTCGATACCCTCATCCAGGCGTCGGCCACGGGCGTGCGGTGAAATTCCGCACGCCGCATAATCGGCCAGATTAGATCCGGTGCCGACCGCCATCACCATCCTGCTGCCGGACAGATAATCCAACGAGGCGAACGCCTTGGCCACCATCAGCGGATGGTGCAGGTTCAGCAGCAGCACGCTCGGTCCGAGCTTGATCCGCGTGGTGCGCGAAGCGATCAGGGCAAGCGTCGCGACCACATCGAGTTCCGGGGATGGCGCGAGCAGATGATCCGACAGCCAAAATGAATCGAGGCCCCATTCTTCGGCGCGCTCGGCGACACGCGCGATGGTCTCGGCGGAGGGCATCCCAAGTCGCCACAGTCCGAAGCCGGCGCCGATTTTCACTTGCGGTTTCATGGATCCTCGATTTGGTGCGCGCGGTTCGCGGCACACCCTATTTTGCATAGCCGTATGGTAGATACTAGCATGAGGTCCGGTTTGATGAATTCCAATCACATACCGGCGCGGAAGCGCCGCGCAAAGGTCACAATGCTCGGGACGGGAGACGCTTTCGCGAGCGGCGGACGCGCGCAGGCAGGCTTTATCATCGACGCCGCCGGAGCGCGTATCCTGATGGAAGCGGGTCCGGAAATTCTTGGAGCGATGAAGCGCCACGCGGTGCGTCCTAACAATCTAGACCTCATTGTCATCAGCCATTTACACGGCGACCATTTTGGGGGCCTGCCCTTCCTGCTGCTCGAGTACATGTGGGAAAGTCGCCTTGAACGCCCGCTAACGATCGTCGGACCGCGTAATCTCGAGTCGCGATGCTGGCGGCTCATGAAAATCCTCTTTCCCGGTTTTGATCTTGCCAGGATCAAGTCCCGTTTGCGCTTCGTCGTGATTGATCCGGGCGCGACACTGCAAGTCGGCAGTGTCAAGCTGTCGGCGATTCGCAGTCCCCATACCAAGCCTGACATCTCGCTATCGCTGCGCGTCGAGATTGGCAGCAAGACCATCGTTTTCTCCGGCGACACGGGATGGAACGACGCACTGGTAAAGTTTGCGGAAGGCGCCGATCTGTTCATCTGCGAATGCACCTATTTCGAAAGCCGCCATCTTCGGTTCCACCTCAACTATCCCGAAATCGCTGAGCATCGCGGAAAATTCAAGGTGGGTCGGATGATCCTAACGCATATCGGGCGCGAGGTGCTGAATCATCGGCGCCAGGTGAATATCGAGATGGCTTCCGACGGAATGCAATTGGCCGTGTGACGCGGTTTAGATTGCCGCGGCACGAATATAAGGAAAAAAATTGTAATGGGTATAGCGGACGGAAAACGCGCGCTGATCGTCGGCGTCGCCAACGACAAGAGCCTGGCTTGGTCGATCGCGCAGGAGCTACATGCACAGGGCGCGGAGATTGCCCTTACCTATCAGGGCGAGGTGCTCGAGAAACGCGTGCGCCCGCTCGCCTCGCAAATTGCGGCCGACGTGATCGGCGAACTCGATGTCACCAATGATGCGCAGATCGCGGCTATTTTCAATGCGCTTGGACAAAAATGGGGCGGACTCGACATGCTCGTGCATGCGGTCGCGTTCGCCGAGCGCGAAGATTTGCGCGACCGCTTTCTGAACGTGTCGCGACAAAACTTTTCGCGATCGCTCGAGATTAGTGCCTACTCGCTGGTCGCGCTCGCGCGCGCCGCCGAGCCTCTGATGGTCGCGCGGGGCGGCGGCTCAATCGTCACTCTGAGC
>JAJZAG010000001.1:9673-46283 GCA_021799555.1 Deltaproteobacteria bacterium
GTACCGAATTACAACGTGATGGGTGTCGCAAAAGCGGCCCTGGAAGCCTGCGTACGCTATCTGGCGATCGATCTCGGTCCGAAAAACATCCGTGTAAATGCGCTCAGCGCGGGACCTGCGCGCACCCTCTCCTCCTCGGCGATCAGTGGCTATCACACGATGGCGCACGAGGTTGAAAATCGCGCGCCGCTGCGCCGCGGCATGAAGAGTGAAGAAGTGGGCAGGATGTCGGCGGCATTGCTGAGCGATCTTTCCGCCGGTGTCACCGGGCAGACGATTTATGTAGACGTAGGTTACAGTATAGTCGGTTTCTAAACGGTGCCGGATTTGCCTCCCGATGCCAATCGGATAGGAGAAGCGCGATGGCGATTGATGTGGTGCCCCAGCTTCTGGATAACTTCGCGTACCTGGTCGTGGATGAAACCACGCGGGAATGCGCTGTGGTCGATTGTGCCGAAGCTGACAAGGTTATCGCGGCCGCGCGTGGACTCGGCGTCAGTATCGTCGCGGTTCTGACGACACATTGGCATCCTGACCATAGTGGTGGAAATTTGGACCTGACGGCCAAGCTTAAGGGTCTAAGAATCTATGGTGCAAGCGCTGAGAACGGCAGAATTCCCGGTCTCACTCATCCGGTCGCCAACGGCGATACGATCCATATAGGTATGCTCGAAGCGCGCGTGATCGGAATCCCCGCGCATACCAGCGGCCACGTTGCATATTACTTTGCGAAACTCGAGGCAGTCTTTACCGGCGATACGTTGTTCATCGGCGGATGCGGCCGCGTGTTCGAGGGCAACGCGGCGACGATGGTCGCGTCGCTCGGCCGCCTCGCGGCGCTGCCCGATTCAACGCGTGTCTATTGTGGACATGAATACACGGAAAAAAATCTCCGCTTCGCGCTGACGCTCGAACCGCACAATGCCGCCCTAAAGGCAAGTCACGAGGCGGCGCTCAGGGCGCGCGCAGATGGCAAGTGGACGGTGCCCTCGACGATCGGCGACGAGAAAAAGATCAACCCGTTTTTGCGCACTGACAGCGCGGAGCTGCGCGCGAGCCTCAAAAGGATCGATCCTTCGCTTAGCAACAATTCTGCCGCGATCTTCGCCAAGGTCCGGCAGCTCAAGGACAGCTTCTAGAACGGCTTCAGAATCGTGAGCATCAATATTGCCAGCACCAGCAAACTCACCGCTCCATGTACGATTGCGAACTCGCGGCGCGTCGACGCGCTGGGATTATCCTCGAGGAAGCGAATCCTGCGGTAGAAACGAACGTGGTAGAACAGTATAACGGCGACCAGCAGCAGCTTCGCATGCAGCCATCCCTGGGTCAGCACCTCAGGCCGCATCAGGATCAACACTATTCCAAGCGCGATCGTTATCGCGGCGCCAAAGTTCACCGCGACCTCGAACAAACGCCGCACCGTGCCGAGGAGTCGCTCTTTGGGAAGTCCCACTTCAAGCGGCACGCGTCCCAGCAAGCTCGCGAGCATCAGCAATCCGCCGATCCAGAAAATTACAGCGAACAGATGGAGTGCAAGCACCATTTCAAACACGGCATCGTTCACTTCGATTTCTCCCGGCCAGACCCCTATTGAACCGTCACGGCGTTCGCTGGCTCGATGACCGTATCGCATAGAAGCGGGTCATAGAAGCCTGTGCATAGAAGCCTGCGAACGACGGGTGGGCCGCTTGCCAGCCCGGCCGGCAAATTGCACTTATGAAGCTGCGCTGAATTGCGAAATTTACGCATGGCGCGCCGGATTTTCAGCGCGCCGGCGCGCGGCAGAGGTTACCGATGTCGCAGCAATACGAATCAGAGTTGAAACGAAAAACCGTCAGTGCGGAACAGGCCGCGGAATCCGTCAAGCCGGGCGACTGGGTCGAATACGGCTTCGGTCTCGGCCAACCCGATTTGTTCGACGCAGCGCTCGCCGCGCGCGTCCCAAAGCTCGATCGTGTGAAGCTGCGCGGATGTCTTGCAATGAAACCGCGTGCCGCAGTCGAAGCAGATCCGGAGGGGCGGCATCTCGCTTACCTGTCGTGGTATTTCTCCGGGCTGGAGCGAAAGATGCACGACCGCGGGCTGTGCAATCACATTCCGATGAACTTCGGCGAGGCGCCCGACAACTATCGCCGATTCGTTGACGTCGATGTCGCCGTGCTGAAGTGTGCGCCGATGGACGCGCACGGCTATTTCAATTTCGGCCCTTCGGTCACCTATCACAAAGCGATTACGGAAACGGCCAAGCACCTGATTATCGAGGCCGACGCGAGCGTTCCCTACGTTTACGGTCTCGAGTGCGGCGTGCATATCAGCGAAGTAGATCAGGTAATCAATGCGGGCGCGGGCACGATGCCCGAGCTGAAAAATGCCGGGCCTGGTCCCGCCGACCAGAAAGTCGCGGAATTGATCGCGCCGGAAATTAAAGACGGAGCGTGCCTGCAAATCGGAATTGGCGCGATGCCGAACGCCGTCGCCGAGCTGCTGGCCCAATCGTCGGTCAAGGACCTCGGAGTCCACACCGAGATGTTCGTAGATTCCCTGGTCTCGCTTTACGAAGCCGGCAAGATCACCGGCGCGCACAAAACTACCAATCGCTATCAGATGACCTATTGCTTTGCCGCCGGCTCCTCGCGCCTCTACAAGTTTCTTGATCACAATCAGGCGTGCTTCGCCGGTCCTGTTGATTACACCAACCTGCCGCATCACATCATGCGCAACGACAACGCGGTTGCGATTTGCAACGCCGCGCAGATCGATCTGACCGGCCAGGCCTGCTCCGAATCCGCGGGAATCAGGCAGATCAGCGGCACCGGCGGGCAGCTTCAATTCATCCGCGGCGCCTACGCTTCAAGGGGAGGCAAAGCGATCCTATGTCTCGCTTCGACTTTCGAGCGCGAAAATCGGCGCGCGAGCCGAATTGTCGCGCGCATCGATGAATCGAACATAGTGACCACCCCGCGCACCGACGTGATGTACGTCGTGACGGAGCACGGGATCGTCAATCTAAAGGGCAAGTCCGTACCCGAACGGGCTCGTGCTCTGATCGGGATTGCGCATCCGGATTTTCGCGACGATCTCGAGCGCGCCGCGCGCGAGTATCGGATATTGCCGCGGACGCTTTTCTAGCGGCTCGCCCGCGAGTCGCTGTCGGTGAACTTGTAGACGATCTCGTCGGGTCGCGTGAAGCCAAGTTCGCGGCGAATCACGCGTTCGAGATAGCGGTCGTTCGAGGTCAGGTTCTGAACGTTTGTTCCGAGTGCAGCGTTGCGCGCGATAAGCTTTGCGCGCCGCGCCTCGAGCGCGCGGCGCTCAGCGCGCAGCGCTATCAGGTCGCCCGGGCCAAGCGGACCCAGCCCAAGGCTCATCCCAAGGACGCTCAAAATCCCGGTCAGGATTAGAATTAACCATTGCCGCCGCAGATAATCACTTAATCGGCGCATTCGTTCATCATAGAGGGTTCGAGGTTCTGAGTTCAAGACAGTGCTTTGTTGAACGGTATTCTAAACCCCAGAAAACGCATTGATTTAGGGAGCCGTTCCGACTTTAGAATTTCTTTATAAATTTATGCTCCAACCCCTTGCAATTGTAAAAACAGGTTTCTATAATCGCGATCGACGGGTGGGGTTCATCGGACCACTCATTAGGTAGGGTGCTCATCCAACAGCGGCCAATTGAGAGGAGGTGTCTATGCCAGTTAAGAAGAATGCGGCCCCCAAGCGGGCAGCCAAATCAAAGTCAAAGCTGAAGAGCGGTATGAAGAAGAAGGCCGGCAAAAAGAAGAAGAAGTAACTAGCCACAAGTTTTCCTCCGGGCTTTAACCCCCCGGAGGCTGGCTAACGATGCCAGGCAAGCTGCTGGAATGAGCCGAGGCGTAAACGCCTCGTAAACCGAGAGAGCCCCCCTAACCGGGGGCTCTCTTTTTGGTGTTTCCAGCATGACCGTTGACTTGGTGGTGGGCAGGTCACTCCAGATCCGGAGGCAGGAGACCTCACCAGCTCCGACAGCCCGTGGACCCTGTGGCCAATTCGCCGCCTTGATTTCCAGCACAGTCGGCCTGCCTGGATTCGGGCGAGGGAACAGAGGCGAGCGCGGGCGCTCTAAATGTTCGGCTTTCCGCGCGCTGTCAGTGCGCGGCCGGCGGTGCTCCAGACGCGCCGCCGGGTGCGGGGCGCGGTCCGCCCATCATGCCGTGTGATCCGGGGGCGGGGAGTTCGCGCTTGGTGTATCCGGCGGGGACTTTGAACTGATCGGCGGCAATCTTCTGCGAGACAATCTTGATTACCACGGTTTGCGTCGTGATAGGCTTGCGATTTGCCATCATCTTTTGCAGCTTGGCCTGCTGATCGGGGGAAAGCCCCGGGATATTAATCTTGTTCATCTTCATTGTGGCGTCGGAGGCGAGTGGAACTCCGTCCGGAACGTCGCCCGAGGGCTGGACGCCGCTGGACTTGAATTTTTCCATCGTGGCCTTCATGAAGTCGCTATATTCGCGGGCGCCTGGCGCGGTTTTGGAAAAGCATTCGACCATAGTGACATCGCCGCCCATCGAGGTGGTCGTGGCGGTGTAGTCCTGGCAGGTGTAGCCGGCGATTTTGCGGGTGGTTGATTCCTTTTTGAAATTCATCGCGCCTGCCGATTGCGCCAGCATCTTCGCCATCGGGCCCGACGGCGGATAAGGCAATTGCACATAACTCTTTTGCGCGGGTTCGAGGAAATACATTTGACCGCTGCCGAGATCGATAATCACGGTGTGATTACCGCCCTCGATGCGCTGCTTGTCGCCCTGTACGTAAATCGTCTGCTCGCGCTCTTTCGGCGGCGCCGACGATGCGCCCATTGGGGTACCTTGGACAGTCTCGTGCTGGGTGATCACCACGCCTGCCAGCGCGGGAATTGCGGCCAGCATAAGCACGATGCCGGCCGTGGCGGCGATTGCCTTCTTCATAATGTTTGCTCTCCTTGAGCCTTCTGGATCTCGAGCACGTTTGCGCTTCGAGCCGACAGCGCGTGCCCGGCGCCGCTTGCCCTTTCCACAACCAGCCGGTGTGCGGTCAGACTCGCGAGCCCGAACAGCACCCAGACCATCTCCTTGATTCTTCTTAGAAACCCAATCGCAAAGCCAACCCCGGCAGGATAGCCGAGCAGACCAAGAATCAAAGCCTTGCCGCCTTCCTGGCTGACCAGCTTGGCGGGGATCAAAAAAGTCGCGCGCTCGATTAGCAGTCCCACACCTTCGACGAGCAGCGCAATCCGGATTGTCGCCGGTTGATGGAGCAGCTTGAGCAGGATGAAAATCTCGACTGGTCCCATGCTCCACGCGACGATGTAGCAAAGGCAAGACGCGAGCAGCCGCGGGCGATGGTGCGCATAGAAATCGAGCAGGATCGAATCGGCTTCGTCTGCCGAGGTCCTGATCTCGTCGTGGGCGGCAGCGCCGAAATCGAACTTAACCGCTGTGCGCCACAGATAAGAGAATGGGCGGCGGGTCTGCACCCAGAAGAACGCGGCCGCAAGCGCGACCGCGATCGCGAGTCCTCCGAATATCGGCCAGAGCAGTCGATGCGCCTGCGGGATCATCGGGATCGAGACCAATATCGCGGCGCTGACGAAGACGATCTGCCCGATCGCCTCAGTCAGCGCCGCGACGATAACCGTCGCCAGCGCGATCGGCATCCTGAGCACCCGCCGCACCATGAGCGCCATAACAAACTGCCCACCGAGTTGAGCGGTCGGGGTGACGTAATCGACCGCCTCGCCGGCGATTCGGGCTGCGAACAATCGACCGAAACCTAGTTCGCGGGGACATTCGGCGATCGTCGCCCGCCAACCCAGCGTGTTCGCGACGCGCGCCACCGACTCAAGCGCGATAGTCAGCGCAAGGCCCCATCCCGCCGTCCGCAGATAGGCAAGCACCTGACCGGCACCGAAATGCGACAGGAACCAGACGTAGAAGACGACGGCAAAGACAAGGAAAATTGATTCGACGCGGCGCATCGCAAAAGGTGGTGTCATACCGCCGAATCGATGGTGCGGCGGCGCTCAAGCATTGTTTCAGCCGTCCCGTCGACGCGCAACCTGCCGCATTTTGCGGCTCCCGGCGGTACACTCGTGGCTTGAGGAGCGCCCGCCAAGGCTCCTGTGTTGCGTAGACTATCGGATCAATCTCCCTTGTGCATCAATGATCAGCTGGGACGCAATGAGGGATTAGGATAGGCCGCGCGAGTTCTCAGTGGCTGCGCACGGCTCGAGGGTTCGGTAAAGATAGTGGGAGGCAAAGCTCTCGAAACGGCGGCGCCTCGCAGGTGCGGCACAGCGAAAATTCCGCGCGCCGGCAGCCAATGAATCAGGGATTTTCCCGCGGACGACTGACGATGAGTTTAGTAACGCGAGTCGCTACGCACCTTGCTTTGATTGCTGGCGGAATCGCCGCGGCGCTGTTGATCATCGAGGTCGGTCTGCGCGTCGCCAATCATTGGTTCCCATACTTCTTCCGCTACGACGCGGAACGGGGATGGGCGCTGCGACCGGACGCGAGCGGGTACTACGATCGCGAAGGCAACGCTTGGGTGCGGATCAACGCCGAGGGTTTTCGCGGTCCCGACCGCCCGCTCGAAAAGCCGCCGGGGACGTTCCGAATCGCTCTGTTGGGCGATTCCTATACCGAGGCGATTCAAGTGCCTTATGAGCAAACCTGGGGCGCGGTGCTCGAGCGGCGGCTGGCAGGATGCCCGGCGCTCCGCGGACGGCGTGTCGAAGTGCTCAACTTCGGCGTCGATGGGTACGGCACGACACAGGAGCTGATTACCCTCCGCAAGCAGGCTATCGCCTATTCACCCGACGTCGTGGTGCTGGCGTTTTTCGCGGGTAACGATATCCGCAACAATTCCGTCACGCTCGAGGGTGATCAATGCCGTCCATTTGTCAGCGTCGGTGCCAACGGCGGCCTTGTCCCGAGCGGTCCTTTGCTTAATTCGAGACTGTTCCGGCTGTGGTGCATGACGCGTTTTAACTCGCGCGACGGCTCGATTCCGGAGCTATTTGAAAACGCGTGGCGCATTCTCCGCAGCGGCGAGCAGACACCAACCGCGGAGCATCCCGAAGAGGTTGCGCTCAACTACAGCATCTATCATCCCCCGCCCGACGCGGCGTGGAAGGATGCGTGGCGGGTGACTGACGCGCTGATCGGCGCCACGGGCGAAGAGGCGCAACGCGATCACGCGCGCCTGCTCGTGGTAACGCTGGACACAGGCATCCAGGTTTGGCCGGACCCAAAGGTGCGGGCCAGATTTACGCGCCGCGAGCGGATAAGCGATCTATTCTATCCCGACGAGCAGATCGCTGCCGATTGCCGCCGTCGCGGAATCGACGTGCTGACGCTCGCGCCCGAGTTGCAACGCTACGCCGAGAGCAACCATGTTTTCCTGCACGGGTTCGGCAATACGCCGATGGGATTCGGTCACTGGAACGCGATCGGACATCGCGTCGCGGGCGAGCTCATCGCGGCGAAGCTGTGCACGATGCTCAGGGGAGGCGGCGATTCGCGCCAGGCCATGGCGGCGGCCTGCGACAGGTGCGGCGAACCGTCCAGGCCCGGCGTCGCGCGCGCACCCTCGCATGATGGACGATGAAACTTGCGGCTCGCTTCAGGCGGCGCGGCGTTTATTTCGTTTTCCGCGCCGACTCGAGCATCGCAACCATGTCTCCCAGCACCGCGACGACCTTTGCGGGCGAGGCGACCCTGTACCGCGCATAACTGCGCTGCGCGGCGCCGACGCGAACAGTGACCCCTTCGTCGCGCAGTTCCAGGAACGCGTCTTCGTCGGTCGCATCGTCGCCGAAATAGACCGGCATCGGCGCGGGAGGACCGATCGCGGCCAGGATTCGCCGGACCGCCTCGCCTTTGCCGCCAGCCGCGCGCGGAAGCACTTCATCGACCATCTTCCCACCAAGGATTCGCAGGCGCGGGCACTCGGATGCGACAAATTGCGCGAACTTCGCGCGCGCGATTGATGCGGCTGCGGGCGCCGCGGTGCGGTAGTGCAACGCGATCGCGACGCGTTTGTCCTCGACCACAAAGCCCGCGCGGCGTGGAATCTGAAACCGCATCCAGGCGCGGACTTTGGCGAGATCGCCGAGCGACTCTTTCGCAGCGGGGGAAAGGTAACGCCGGCCCGCGGGATCGACCATCTCGATCCCGTGGCTGCCGACCATCCAGACGCGGCCCTCCGGCTCGAGCAGCGCGGCCAAGGTCTTCAGGTCGCGTCCGCTGATTATCGCGAGCGCGATACGATCAGTATGGCGCGCCAGTGCGCTGATCGCGGGGCGGGCGAGCGCCACGGGCCGTGCGTCGGCGGGGCGCGCGGTGATTTCGGATAGAGTGCCGTCGTAGTCAAGACACAGGAGCATCCGCCGCTTGTCCAGAATCGCGGGTAAGATTCCGCGCGGGAGCGGTTTGGGAATCGCGGCGGGGGCGCCCGGCGGCGTGGTGGATCTTGTGAGCGGCTTAAGGGTCATGGCGAAAAGTACGCGGGCGAGCCGGATTCGGAGCAGATTCCCACGTGGCGATCGCGAAAATTCTCTCCGCATTCAGAGGCGAATCGAGCTATGATGCGATCAAGGCATCGTGTTTTTCAACTACCGCGGAAGGTAATTAGTTGCGGACCAGCGCGGCGGCGAAGTATTGTGCTCGCGCGTTTTGGATCGCAACGGCGCAAACGCGACCGGCGCCGGCGCGACAGCCGGTTGCTCGCCTCGACGATGGAAGCATCAGCGCACACGGTCGAAACCCAGTCCGGCGGAAGGCTGATTGTTGTTTCAAACCGCGCTCCCGTACGCATCGTCCGCACAGGCAGCGAGAGCCGCTTCGAGACGACGGTGGGCGGCGTTGCGACGGCGTTCGTGCAGTTGCTCGACAAATATGGCGGCTTGTGGATCGCATGGTCCGGCGGCGTCGAGGAGTTCGGCCCGGCGATGACTGCGGCGCCGGAGCGGCGTTTCGCGATGCATCTGAAGAGGCTCAGCGAGTCCGAGGTTACGCTGTACTACTGGGGGATGTGCAATCGCGGGCTGTGGCCGTTGATGCATCAGATGACGGAATACTGCCGCTTCAACGCGCGGGAATGGAATGCATACCGCAAGGTGAACGAGAGTTTCGCGGCGGATTGCGCGACGGCGGCGGATACGGGCGATACGGTGTGGATTCAGGATTTTCATCTGGCGCTGATGCCGTCGTATTTGCGGCGCGGAGCGCCCAATCTTCCGATCGGCGTGTTCTGGCACGTGCCATTTCCGCCGCCCGGGATCATGGCGAAATTCCCGTGGCACACGGAATTGATCATGGGAATGCTGGGCGCCGATTTGATCGGCTTTCAGACTCGCGCGGACGCCCACGCCTTTCTTCGATGCTGCGAAACGTTTTGCACGGTCGCCGTCGATTACCAAAATGAACTGGTGCGCACCGACGGCAGGACGGTCGCGGTCGGAACTTTCCCGATCGGCGCGCCGGTGGATTATTTCGAGCGGTTGGCCGCCGACCCGCACGCGGCGCGGCGGCTTAGACAAATCAAGCGCGCGGTCAAGGTTGAAAAACTGATCGTCGGCGTCGATCGCCTTGACTACACCAAGGGACTGATCGAGCGGTTGACCGCGTACGAGCGATTTCTCGAACGGCATCCGCGCTACGAAGGGCGCGTCACGATGCTGCAAATCGCGGTGCCGTCGCGCACACGGGTGCATGAGTACATGATGCTCAGGCGGCAAATCGAGGAAAAGATCGCGCGGATCATCGCGCGGTTTTTTCGTGCCGGATGGCTGCCGGTGCGTTATCTCTACAAGCAGTATCCGCCGGAAACGCTGGCGGCCTATTACCTCGCCGCGGATGTCGCAATGGTAACGCCGCTGCGCGATGGGATGAACCTGGTCGCCAAGGAATATGTGGCGGCGCGGGCCGATTTGAACGGCGTGCTGGTCTTGAGCGAAAAAGCGGGAGCCGCTCAGGAACTCACCGAAGCGTTGATTGTCGATCCGACCAATATCGATCAGATGGTCGGGGTGATTAAGCAGGCGTTGGAACTCGAACCGGATGAGCGCAGAGCACGGATGCGGGCGCTGCGGGCGCGCGTCAAGGAAAACACGCTCGAGCATTGGGCCGACACCTTCCTCGCCGCCCTGCGGGCGGCTTATCGGGGCGCACATCCACACGCGATCGCGAAGTCATAGAGTTCCGCGCAACAAGCGCGCGCCGGGATGGTCGGGAAAACGCGGCGATGCCGACCGCCGTTCATATTCGGGCGGCCAGCATCGCGGTGCGATTGGTGCTTGGGTGACTTACGCCTCGAGCCGCTCGGTAGTATCGGCGGAGCGCATCGCGTCGAGCTTCAGGCCGCGGGTTTGCTCGGTGAACAGGCGCGCGTAAGTGCCGCCGCGGCGGAGCAGATCGGTATGGGTTCCGACCTCGACGACCGCGCCTTTGTCGAGAACGATAATCTGGTCCGCGGTGATGGCGCTGCGCAGGCGATGCGCGATCAGGAAGACCGTGCGGCCGACCATCAGGCGCTCCATTGCTTCGTGGATCAGGTTTTCAGATTCGGAATCCACTGCGGAGGTTGCCTCGTCGAGAATGACGATTTTGGAGTCCTTGAGGAAAGCGCGCGCGAGCGCAAGGCGCTGGCGCTGTCCGCCGGAAACCTTGACGCCGCGCTCGCCGATAACGGTGTCGAGACCGTCGCTGAGATTTTCGACAAAATCAGCGAGGTTGGCCATTTCCAGCGCCTGCCAGAGCATCTCTTCAGTTGCGTCGGAGCGGGCGTAAAGCAGATTGTCGCGCACGCTTGCGCTGAACATCAACGCTTCCTGTGTAACGAGGCTTACGCTGTCGCGTAAAGATTTGAGGGTGAAGTGGCGCACGTCTTTGCCATCAAGCAGCACGCGGCCGGTCGTGGTGTCGTAAAAGCGCGGGATGAGGTTGGCAAGAGTAGTCTTGCCCGCACCCGAGCGGCCGACCAGCGCGACACGCGAGCCGCCCTGCACGTGCAGGTCAATTTGATTGAGCACGTTGCGGCGCTCGCCGCCTTCGCGCGGAGTGTAGCTGAAATTTACGCCTTCGAAATCAACCGAGCCCTTGCGTACCTTGAACGGGCGGGCAAGCGGATGGTCCACGATCTCGGGCTTGATATCGAGAAATCCGAAGATCCGTTCGATCGCCGCCATCGAGGTTGAAACGACCACCGAGAGCTGCGCGAAGCGTTCGAGGGGAACATACAGGAATTGAACCAGCGCATAGAAGGCGAGCAGCGTACCAAGCGTGATGCTGCCGCGCATTATCATCAGGGCGCCGATCCACACCACGACTGCCGGCGCACTGCGGGTCAGGAGCTGGATAAGCGCCTCGTTTGCGGCGGCCAGACGTGCCTTGTCAACCGAGCGGGCGTAAAGCTTTTCGCCACGATTGCGAAAGCGAGTTACTTCATGCGATTCGCGGCAAAACGACTTGACAGTTGACGCTCCGGTAACCCGCTCGTGAACCTCGGCGCTGATATCTGCGACCGCTTCCTGCATCCGATGGCTTACGGCCTTGATGCGCGGTGCGAAAATGTACATGAAAGCAACCCAGAATGGCGCTACCGCGAGCGCGACCAGCGCCAGCCGCCAGTCCATCGCAAACAACATCAGGATGACCAGCGCGAGCGAGAACGCGTCCATCCAGACATCGATCAGCGCGGAACTGACCAGGTCGTTCGCTTGGGCGACGTCATTTAGCACGCGCGAGACGATCGCGCCGGAAGGATTTTGATCGAAAAACGAGTGCGGCAGGCGCTGCAGATGCTCGAACAGTTTGCATCGCAGGTCATGCATCAGGCCCTGGCCGCCGATCCCACCCCAATAGTTGCGATAGTAGCTCGCTAGCGATTGAACCCCGTAGAGCAACAATGTCACGATACTTAGAACGGCCAGCTTGGCCTGCGGGGTTGGCGCCATCCCCAGTATCCCGGCGCCTGCGATGCACAGGCGGTCAATCGTGCCGCTGATCGCGTCCAATTTCGGATGCGCGGCGACTAGGACGTCGGCCACGTATTTGAAAGCCCATGGAAATGCGAGTGGAAGTGTGAACTTGCCGATCCCGATCAGCGCCGCACCGACGACGTACCGCGAATGGGGCTTGATATAGGCTAGAAACCTGACCAGGGGACGGTCCGAGAAAGATACAGTGCTGTTATCCACTAGCCTTTTCCCTTTTGGTTCGGCATCCGTAAGTAATGGGCTTGAACCGGGGAAGAAGAGAGCAACAGTCGTACCTACCTCATTCAAAGATAAATCCAAGCAAATTCAGGCTTTTTTTGTCGCGGGCGGAAGGAGCCGCCATACGGTTTGGTAATCCTTTGACCCATTTCGGAAGGCCGCCCGATTTCGTTCTGTTGAGCGATCTTCGATAATCCTGTTGGCGGAAGGCGAATAAAGCGCGATAGTCTTCGAAGCTTTGCGTGGCGATCGATGGGTGCAGAAACCGGTGGGATGATGGCGGAGGTGGCGGAGACCGGTGGGGTTCAGCGATTCGACCAGACGGACGTAACGCCCGGTGCCAGCGCCGCAATAATCGCAGCGACCGTTATTCTGCTCCTCTATCAGGGCTACACCCTTTCTGTAGCCGGGGTTGCGGCACCCTGGATCGCGAAGAGCTTCGACCTGACCCAACCCGAGCTGGCGCGGTTGTTTGCGTGGATGTCAGCGTCGGCGATAGGTTCGCTATTGCTTGCGCGGATGGCGGATCGGGTCGGGCGCCGACGAATTATCGTTGTCAGCCTTTTGCTGACGCCGCTATTCTCCGCCGGCGCGGCGCTTTCGCCGCATCCGATATCATTCGCGGTTTTTCAGATTCTGATCGCGGCGCTGCTTGGAGGTTCGGTCTCTTCCGCGATCGTCCTTCTGGCCGAGCAGCTACCCGTCGAGCGCCGCGCGCAGGGGCAGGGATTCGCCGCCTTCGCAAGCGCGGTCGGTGGCGTGCTTGGCTATCTGCTCATCCCGTTTCTTCTCAAGTGGGGATACTCGTGGCGGTGGCTGCTCGCGCCGTCGGTCGCGGGAGCTATTTTGGTCTGGCCGGTCACCCGGATGCTGCCGCAGGAAACCCGCTTCGCGCAAAAGGTTATCGCCGCGTCGCGCGGTCAGAGCCATTTTTATGACATCATGCATCCGCTCTATAGGCGACGATCGCTTACTCTGCTGGCCTGTGCGGCGCTCGACACGATGGCCGGGACGGCGGTCAACGGGTGGCTCTATTTCGAGGCGGTCTCGATTATCGGTCTTTCGCCGGGAAGTGCCAGCACGCTGGTGGTGGCCGGTATGGTGTTTGGTATGATCGGCTTCCCGATCGGTGCGTGGACTTCGGAACATCTTGGACGCGTGCCGACCGTCGCATGGTTTGGCGGTGCGGCGTGGCTCGGCGCGATCGCGTTCTACTGGGGTCCGGCTGGCGCGACAAGTTATCCGCTGCTTTTCCTGCTCGGATCGTATTGCTGGTTCAAGGTCGGGTCAGCGGTGATGACCGTCGGCGCCAACGCGGCGGCGACTGAACTGTTCCCGGCCGATATGCGCACCACGATGGTCGGATGGCAGACCATTACGGGGGCGTTCTTCTCGATGCTGACGCAGGTGGTAATCGCGGCGCTCATTAAGCCGCTCGGCGGACTCGAGAACGTGATCCGTTACTTCGCGCTGCTCGGCATTCCGAGCGCGATCCTGTTCGGTGCGTTTATCGACGAGACGCGGGGCCTCAAACTCGCCGTCGCCTCGAAAGAAGCATTGTGGGATCGCCTCCATGGCCTCCACGCGCACCCATCGGGTGATTCTCGCCTGAACGCATCAGGCGCGGCGCAACCGGACCCGACGCGATGACGACGAAAGCTCATAAAGCGCGAGTCCGGATGGTGTTGGCCGCGATGCTGGCGTTGTTAGTCTTTTGCGCGCTCACCGATCAAGGCGAGGCCGCGCGGCGCCGCAGCGTCCATCACCGCAAACCGACCCGAACGGCCACTCCAAGCGCGACACCGACGATCGCGATGCGTCCGCTGGTGCTGATAACCGGCGGCGTCGGCTCGCTGCGCGTGATGACGGCGACCAGTCCCTCGGTGCTGAGCACGGCGGAAGTTTATGATCCGGCAAAGGGCGTGTTCTTCCCTATCGATAACATGAAGTCCCGACGCGACCGGCAGTTCGCGGTTCGGCTCGCCGACGGACGCGTGCTGATCGGCGGCGGCGTCGATACGATCATGGTTCCATTGATGCTCTATCCGGGGCCGCCGATGCCTTCGACGCTAGCCTCGACGGAGATATTCGATCCGCTGACCGGAGTATTCGCCGCGGCGGCACGAATGATCGACGCACGCGACCAGCCGACGGCAACTCTGCTGACGAGCGGTAAGGTCCTGATCGCGGGCGGCGGAGTAGCCGTCACGGAACTCTATGACCCGGACGCGAAAAAGTTTGTTGCGGCTGGAGCGATGGAATCGGCGCGCTTCGGCCAGACGGCCACGCTTATTGCCGAGGGCAATGTGTTGATTGCGGGCGGCGGCAGCGCCCGGGCGGAAATTTACCATCCCGCCACGCAGAAGTTTTCGACCGGTGGTGAGATGAGCACCGATCGGATTTATCACACTGCAACTTTGCTGAGGGATGGCCGCGTGCTGATCGCTGGGGGCAGCCCGTACGCGCGCCGCGCGCCGCTTGACACGACGGATCTCTATGATCCGAAGAGCGACAAATTCGTCCCGGGACCAAAGATGACGGAGCCTCGCGCCGGACACACCGCTACCCGACTCAAGGACGGTCGCGTCCTGATAGCTGGCGGCGGTGCGGACAATTCTGCCGAGATCTTCGATCCCGCGACGAACAAGTTTTCCGCGACGGCTCCGATGATCGGCCGCCGCTTCGGTCACGTGGCAAAGCTCCTGCCCGATGGGCGCGTGCTAATTGCGGGCGGATGGGACGCAAGCTACAGTCCGATGGCAAGCGCGGAGATATTCGATCCCTCAACCGGACGTTTCTCGCCCACTGGCAATATGACCCATGCTCGTGCTGGACAAACCGCGACGCTGATCTTCGCACCGCTGCCAATCACCTGGTTCCATTCAACCCCAACCGCGACTCCGACAGCAACGGCGACGCCGACTACAACCGCAACCGCATCACCGACTGCAACCGCAACGCCATCCGTCACGGCGACCGCGGCTGCATCGCCGACCAGAACCACAACCGCGACGCCCACCGCGCGGCCATCGCCGAAGCCGTCGGCAAAGCGTACGCCCAAGCCCCCGCCTGAGCTGGCGGTTCCAACGCGCAGCCCCAATGCCCGTGTTACGGCGAGCGAACGCGCAACACCCTTATCGAGTGCCTCGCCGCACGCGAGCGTCTTCGCCACTGTGACGCCGCCTTCGGCAACGTCCACAGCGACGCCCAGCGACTCGGACGGAATTACTCTATGACCTCGACGGTGATCGAGTGATGCTTTTCCAGCACTTCGACGGCGACCGCGCCGTCGGTGCGGCGCATCAGCAGCGATGCAGATTCGGAGCCGACACGTAAATTTTCCAGCTTGAGCCACTCGAGCCAATGCGGGATCGCGGGCGACTCGATTGTGACCCGCTTGCTCGCGCCATCGACCCTCAGCCCAAGCATCGACTGCACGATCGGAAATATGCTGGCTGCGGACCACGCCTGCGGATGACACGCGGTCGGATAGGGAACCGGGCCAACTTCAGCGCCGCGGTCAAAGCCGCACAAGAGCTCGGGCAGGCTCCCGATTCGCAAGCGAATCGCGGCGTTGAACATCCCTTCGAGGATTTTGATCACGCCCTGGCGGTTGCCGGCGCGGCCGAGTCCCATCGCCGCGAGCGCGTTGTCGTGCGGCCATACCGAGCCATTGTGATAGCTCATCGGATTGTAGCGGCGCTCGCCGGTCGAAAGTGTGCGCACGCCCCAGCCGGAGAACATGTCCGGCGCGAGCAGCCGCTCGCTCATTGCGGCCGCGTGCTCGCCTCCGACGAGGCCGGTGGCAAGGCAGTGCGCGCCATTGGAGGCCATCACTTCGCACGGGCGCTTGTCACCGTCGAGTGCGAGCGCGAGCATCGCACGCCGCTCGACCCAGAATGTGCGAAGGAACACGGCCTTTAAGGCTTGGGCGCGCTTGGTGAGTTTGGCGGCGACGTCCGTGCGGCCAAGCCGCGCTGCAACTTCTGCGAGCTTAGTGTACGCGGCGAAAACATAACCTTGCACTTCGGCCAGCGCGATCGGAGCCTTGGCGAGCGACCCGTCGGTGTGGGAGATTGAGTCGAAGGAGTCCTTCCACCCTTGGTTGGCAAGCCCATGCGGCGTCATCCGGTTATACTCGACCATCCCGTCGCCATCGAGATCACCCCATCGCTCGATCCACTCGAGCGCCCGATCGACGTTTGACCACAGCTCGTGGGCAACTGTCAGGTCACCGGTTACCGAGACGTATTCACCAAGCAGCCACAGGAACAGAGGCGTGGAATCGACCGAACCATAGTAGCGTCCGAATGGAACTTCGCCGGTGGCGGCCATCTCTCCAGCGCGGACTTCGTGCACGATTTTGCCGGGCTGTTCGTCGCGCGCGTCGTCGATACGCTCACCCTGTATCGCCGCAAGTGCGCGCAAGGTCTGGCCAGCGATATCGGGATTAAAGGCCAGCAGCGAGAGTGCGGTGATAATGCTGTCGCGACCGAACAGGGTCGCGAACCACGGGATTCCCGCCATCATGAAGGTTCCGGACGAGTCGCGACCGATGATCGAGGTCAGATCCGCCATCGAGACGTCGAGCAGTCGATTGAACAGCTCGTCGCTCGAGCTCAGACGCGCCCATTGGCCGTCGCGATGGTTAATTTCCTCGCGCCGAAGCGCCAGAGCGTGGTCGAAATTTTGCGCGGTCTCATCGCCATGTAATGAAACTGCAGGCGCGGGTTCGAGGCGACAGCTTACTCGGGTCTCGATCGTGATCGACTCCCCGGCGTCGAGTTCGACGGCGTAGCGGGCGGCTTCGCCGGTGAGTTTAGCGGGTCGCGGGTCGAACGAAAGCTCCGTGATACGCGAGACTCCGTCGAGCCCGCGATATCGCAGCGCGGCTGTGGTTCCGGAATTTTTGGGTCTCCCGCGCTTGCCCTTGCGCTTGCGTTTTAGGCCGCGGACCTCGAAGAGATCGGCGAAGTCTGAATCAAACGATAAATCGAGCGGAAAGCTGACACGCTCGCGCGTGTAGTTCCGGGCGGTGACGCGGTGGTAGAGCGCGGCGTCGTTCAGCACCCAGGCACGTTCGAGCTGGATCGAGGTGCGCGGTACCGAGATCGCCCCGTCGCGCGCGCGCAGATGCGGATTAGTTAGGTTGACGACCAGTTCGGCGTTGTCGTCGCTCAGATAAGAGTTCAGGTAGCATGGCGGTTTACCGTCGATCAGCATCTCGAAGCGGGAAAGAAACCGCGTGTCGCGATAGAAAAACCCGAGCGCCTCGAGCGGCGACACCGCCATATCTCCCGTCGTGTCGAAAACCGCAAAACTTTGCGCATGCGCCAGCACCCGGGATGACCCGGTGGTTGTGCCCGGGGACGCGAGCACGTAGTATTCGGACCCGACTTTGAGGGTGATCGGCACGGGACGTGAATCGCGAGCGGTTCGGCGCCTGGCCGCCTTGGAGTGGCGCGGGACTGGACGCTTTTTCATCGCGCGGCACTCACCGCGACAAGCAACACGGCAATCGGCGAGAAATTGCGCGGTGAATTCATCACGAACCTTTTTTCTCGACTGGCTATTTGGCCTGAGATTGCGCCTTGGCGATCAGCCGCCGGAAGAGCCGCTCATAATTGTCGGCCATCACTTCAACTGTAAAGCGCGCGTCGAATTCGGCGCGGCATCCCTTGCGCGGCAGCGACGCCGCCTTGGCAACCGCCGCCACGAGCTCCTCAACCGTGGTGCCGATGATCCCCGACACTCCCGGCTTGATGATCTCGGGTACCGAGCCGCAGGGCCGCGCCACGACCGGAGTCCCACACGCCATCGACTCGATCATCGTAAGGCCGAACGGCTCGGGCCAATCGATCGGGAACATCAGTGCGAGGGCATTACCGAGAAACTCGTTCTTCTCGGTCTCGTTGATCTCGCCGATATATTCAATATCGGGCGGGGAGATTCGCGGCTCGACCACTGCTTCATAGTAGGCGCGATCGACGGGATCGACCTTGGCGGCGATCTTGAGTTGAATTCCGGCCTTGCGGGCAATCTCGATTGCGAGGTCGGGCCGTTTTTCCGGCGAGATCCGGCCAAGGAAGGCAAGGTACTTCCCCGGCCCCGGACTAAAGCTCAGCAGGTCATGCGGAAGGCCGTGGTAAATCGTTTCGACCCAGTTCATGAACGGGAGCGGAATACGCTGGGCGTCGCTGATCGACACCGCCGGAATCCACCGGTAGTGATTGTAGATCGGGCGCAAGTCCTCGATATCGAGCCGCCCATGCATCGTGGCCACCGTCGGCGGGTACTTGATGAGCTGTGCGAAGGGAAAACTCCAGTAATCGATATGCGAATGAATTATGTCGAAACGCGCGCGCGCGTTTTCATAAACATCGCCGA
Organism: Deltaproteobacteria bacterium; assembly: GCA_021799555.1. Classification (GTDB taxonomy): domain Bacteria; phylum Desulfobacterota; class Binatia; order Binatales; family Binataceae; genus JBARDN01. Next base: position 28,304 of record JAJZAG010000001.1, read on the forward strand.
CCATTGGAAGCTGCAAAAATGTCCCCAGGTCGGATTTTCCTGCCAGTCTCAGCGCGGTCGAATATCCGGGCGCGAGCTTCGCGCGGGTAACCGAATCCCCCGAGGCAAACAGGGTCACATCATGTCCGCGACGGACCAATTCCTCGGTCAGATACGAGACCACGCGCTCGGTGCCCCCGTAGAGCTTCGGTGGAACCCGCTCGAAGAGTGGCGCGATCTGGGCGATGCGAAGCGGACGCGAAGCAGGACTGCCTGGCGATGGATTATCGTTTTTGGCCAATCTTGGTTTCTCCTTCCTGAATGCCGGATCGACAGAATACTATAGATGCGGCTAAGCGCGCATGCCCCATCGCGACCGCTCACGATTATGCCAGCATAGCCGAATTCGCAAAAGATCAAGAGGCCACCGCGGTGAGAATATCAACCGGATGCGCGCGTGACGTGGCGCGGACCGGCCGGATTGGAATCGACCTGTTCTATTGAGCGCGCTGGCTACGCCCAGGTGGAATCGGCATTATGTAAGCGTGGTAGCGCCACGTTGCGATGGACTGACCGGCAGGCGCTAGCCGATTTGGCCGGGTTCACCTGGCGGGGGCGGCGGGCGGCTTTGCTTGAAGGCGGCGGCTGATTTATCCGGGGGTTCTTCTTTACGGAGCGCAAGGATTAACGCAGGCATGGCTGTTCCTCCACTTTCCGATGCAAATCGTGATCTGTTCATCGCGCTGATCGAACATCACATCCGATTCACGCTGGCCAAGCGGCGTATCGAGCTGACCAAGCATGATTGGTATCGCGCGACCGCGATGGTGGTGCGCGACATGCTGATCGAAAAGATGCTAATGACGAGCCGCCGCTTCGAGCAGCATCGGTCAAAAAAGCTTTACTATCTGTCGCTGGAGTTTTTGATTGGACGCTCGCTCGAGAACAACCTCTTGAATCTTGGTATCATCGAAATCTGCCGAGAATTTCTTGCCGAGAGTGGAATCGATTTGCAGGTCCTGTTCGACGAGGAACCTGACGCGGCGCTCGGCAACGGGGGCCTCGGACGGCTGGCCGCATGCTTTCTGGATTCGCTCGCGACGATGGACTTGCCCGGATACGCGTACGGGATCAATTACGAATACGGATTGTTTCGGCAGGAGATACGCGGCGGCTATCAGGTCGAGCGCCCGGACGCATGGCAGCGCGAAACTTCGCCGTGGCTCGTGGCGCGTCCCGAAGAGCTGTGCCGAATTCCGGTTTACGGACGAATCGAGGACCGGTTCGACGGCACCGGTGAGTACGTTCCGGCGTGGGTCGATCAACGGATCATTGTCGGGGTGCCGTCGGATTTACCGATCGCGGGTTTTGGGGGAAACACCGTCAACTTTGTCCGGCTCTATTCGGCGCATGCCTCGGACGAGTTCGACATGCAGATCTTCAACGCCGGCGACTACGTTAAAGCCGTCGAGCAGAAAATGCTCTCCGAGACGATCTCGAAAGTGCTGTATCCGTCGGACGCGGTCGCGGCTGGACGCGAGCTGCGGCTTTTGCAGGAGTATTTCTTTGTGGCGTGCGCGGTACGCGATATCGTGCGTTCGTTTCTCGCCCGCGGCGAGGATCTTATAGATTTCCCGGCACAAGTTGCTATTCAGCTCAATGACACGCATCCTGCACTGACTATTGCCGAGCTGATGCGGACGTTTATCGACGAATATGACCTGCCTTGGGCGATCGCATGGGAGATCACCCGCAGCGCAGTGGCGTATACGAATCATACACTAATGCCGGAGGCGCTCGAGCGATGGCCGGTCGAGCTTCTGGGCCGCGTACTTCCGCGTCATCTGCAAATCATCCGAGAGATCAATCGCAGATTTCTCGCGGCGGCTGCAGAGCGATGGCCAGGCGATTCGGACCGGTTTCGCCGCATCTCGATCTTCCAGGACGATCATGAGCATCAGGTCCGGATGGCGCACCTCGCGATCGTCGGCAGCCATTCGGTCAACGGCGTGTCCAAGCTGCATACACAACTGGTGAAGACGCGTCTGGTACCCGACTTTTACGAGATGTGGCCTGAGCGATTCAACAACAAAACCAACGGGGTAACGCAGCGCCGCTGGCTGCTGATGGCGAATCCGGCCCTCGCGGCGCTGCTCGACACGACCATCGGCACAGGCTGGGCAACCGCTCTTGAAGAGCTTGCCGGCGTGGAGCAATTCGCCGACGACAGCGCGTTTCAACAGTCTTTTATCGCGATCAAGCGTGGGAACAAGGAGCGCCTCGCGCGGATCGTCAACCGGATCGCGGCGGTGGATTTCGATCCTTCCGCGAGTTTCGACATCCAGGCCAAGCGTATCCACGAGTACAAGCGCCAACTGCTGATGGCGCTCGGTATCGTGCATCAGTACCTGCGAATTGTCGAGGACGGCGCCGAACCGCCGGCGCCGCGCGCGTACATCCTCGCCGGCAAGGCCGCGCCCGGCTATTGGGCAGCGAAGATGATCATCAAGCTGATCAACAGCCTTGGCGACGTGATCAACAACGACCCGAAGACTCGCGAGATGATCAAGGTGGCGTTTCTGCCTGACTACCGGGTGTCGCTGGCGGAAAAGATCATTCCGGCGGCGGATATATCCGAGCAAATATCAACGGCGGGACGCGAGGCGTCGGGAACCGGGAACATGAAGTTTGCGATGAACGGCGCACTCACGATTGGAACGCTCGACGGCGCTAATATCGAGATTCGCGATGCGGTTGGCGCGGAAAATATATTTATCTTCGGGCTGACGGCCGAGCGGATAGAATCGATGACCGCCGCAAATGAGTATCATCCGCGGGACTACTATGAGTCCGATCCACGCCTTAAACGAGTATTGGACGAACTTGCCTCCGATCGATTCTGCGCCGGTGAACCAGGTCTGTTCCGATGGGTGCGCGACGCACTGCTCGAGCGCGACGAGTATTTTCTCATGGCGGACTTCGCGTCATATATCGATACTCAGTCCGAGATATCGGCCGAATACCAGGATTCGCAAGCCTGGACTCGCAAGGCGATCCTTAATCTGGCGCGAATCGGGCGCTTTTCGAGCGATCGCGCCGTCTCCGAATACGCGCGCGAAATCTGGAAGCTGAAGCAGGCGTAATCCCGCGCAGCCGCATCAAAGCGGCCGACGGGAGCGGCGCGCGGTCTCAGCGCTATAATCCACGGGCTTCGGGAAAAATTCGCAGGAAGTTTTCCGCGTAAAAGCGGTTGCGTATCTCGTCCGGTCGGCTGCCCAGCGCGGCCTCGAAGCGCGCGATCGGATTGCGTCCCCCCTCGGTATGCGGATAGTCGCTCGAAAAGAGGTAAAGTTCCGGGTTTGATTGATCGATCAGGGATCCGACGTCTTCGAAGACAAACGGCGTGAACGCGATCTGCTCGGTCAACTGTTCCGATGGCTTGCGCTTAAACTTGGCGAGATTGAGGTCGGTTTTACGCCAATGCTGCACCACCCAGTCCAGCCGGACCAGCAGGGACGGCACCCATCCGGCACCGAGTTCCACGCTGGCTCCGCGCAGATTTGGAAAGCGTTCGAATACCCCGTCAACCAGCATCATTGTCAGAAACGTTTCCGGCCCCTGATGCAGGACCGCGACATCCTTGGTGCGCAGATTCTCGCCGCCACCCATCCAGTCTTTGACCGGCGGCCGTCCGTTGTTCGTCCACGCCTTGCCTAGCTGAAGCGGCGAGCCGCCGACGTGCAGAACAAACGGGACGCCTGCTGTCGCTAGACGCTCCCAGAACGGATCTAGCGCGACATGGCCGGGTGAGCGATCGCCGCAGGCCCGATGTGGAACCCACACGGCTTTGAGATCGCTTCTGATCGCGAAATCGAGCTCTTCAAGCGCGAGCGCGGGATCATCGAGCGGCACGATCGCGACACCCAGCAGCCGCTTGTCGCGCGCGCAAAACTCAGCCATATGGCGGTTGTGCGCGCGCGTCGCACCGTAGCGGAGCCGCAGAGAAGTCTTTGAGCTCGGCGAAAACGACATCGCCACGCTGTGGGTAGCGAACACGAGCTGGCTGCGAAAGCCGAGCATATCGAGCGCAACCGATCGCTCCAGACTATCGAATGCGCCCAGTGCCTGAATTTCCTTGACGCGCTCGATCAGATGATCGCCAAGGCCGATCAGATCGGCGACATGCTGTTCGCTATGGCGGCCGCCGCGCGCCATGATTTCGGCGACTTCCGCGTCGGTCACTATCGATGCGCTATAGCTCACCGCCGGAATTTCGTCGCGTAGATCCGGGTCGGCGTAGCGTTTGAGAAAATCAGGCAGCTCCATAATATGGCTGTCGGCATCATAAATCGGCCGAATATCGGGTGCGTATGCCATCGCGGCGCCTCCGGAATTTATGGCGGTCAGAACCCGCGACGGATTCAATCACGAATGCGGCCCGGCTTCCAAACAAATGCGCGGAGTTAGTCGGTTCGATCGGACCCGCGGATGCTCATCCACGCTTCATGGCCTCGAAGCCGCCGATCAGGTCCAGAATTTCGGTGGTGATCGCCTCTTGCCGCATCCTGCGCAGGTTTCTGTTCAGTTCCTTCGTCTTGCCAGAGATATTTTCGTGGGCGGCTTCCATAGTGCGGAAACGGGCCGCGTTTTCGCTCGCAAACGAGTCCATCGCGGCAGCTTCGAGGATTGCGAACATGTATTCGGAGGCAATTTCGTCAAGCAGACGACGCGGTTTCACGTTCACAAGCGGCGGGATGGCGGCCGACGCTTGTTTGCCGGGGGGAACTTCGAGTGGAAAGAGCTGGAGCGTAACTAGACTCGGACGCTGGCCGGCCGACTCGCGAATGAAGATCGCTTCGGCGTTCGTGAGTGCGCCGGAGAGCAAGCGGCTATAGAGCGCAGCGGCAAGCCGATGCGCAGCCGCCGTCACCGCGCCGCTGTGGGTGGCCATCGGAAGCGTAAGTGTCGAGGCGATCCCGCGTTCGGCGGCACGCTGCGCGCCTCGAGTTCCGACGAAAATCAGTTCGATCGCGGGATCCTTTCGGACCGCTTGGGTGGCTGCTTCGATAAGTGGCTGATTGAAAGCGCCGCAAAACCCGTGTTCCGAACAGAAAACGACCAGACCACGGTGCACAATCGCGCCCGCCGCCGCACGATCGCCGTCGGCCGGTACGAGAGTAGCCGCTTCCATGAGAGCATTGCGGATAATATCGGCGTAGTTGCGAATCGCGTCGATCGAGCGCTGACTCTGTTGCATCTGCACGGCGGCGATCGCGCGCAGCGCCGCGACTATTTCAAGCAACTCGGTTAGAGAAGCGATTTGGGTCGCGATTTCCTGAGTCCGTGCCATCGGATCCGGCTGCTAGCTTGAGGCGCTTGCGGCGGAAGACGCCGGAGTCGCGCCGACGCGGGCGACCAGTTCCGTCATCAGGTTGCGCAGGGCCGCGCGTGTGCCGTCATCGAGATCGCCGGTCGATTTGATTGCCTCGATCGGGGCTGCGCCCTCTTCGTCGAGCCATTTGGCGAGCGAGTTGCGCAGCTTGGTGACCTGATCGAGCGGCAATGGATCGAGTAGCCCCTCGTTAAGCGCCAGCAACAGGGCGACTTGATGCGGCATCGTAAGCCCTGAGCATCGCGGTTGCGTGAGCACGGTGCGGATTCGGCGGCCATGCTCGATTATGCGGCGGGTGCGTTCGTCAATCATCCCACCGAAGCGCGTGAAAATTTCGAGTTCGAGAAACTGTGCGTACTCGAGCCGCAGATTTTCCGAAAGCTTGCGCATCGCCGGCGCCTGGGTCTTACCGCCCACGCGCGAGACGCTTTTGCCTACATTGATCGCAGGCTTCTGTCCCTCTTGGAAAAGGCGCGGCTCGAGAACGATCTGACCGTCAGTGATCGAGATCAGGTTGGTGGGGATGTACGCTGAAATATTGCCCTCCTCGGTTGTGGCGATCGGCAGAGCAGTTAGCGATCCGCCGCCGCGCTCGTGGCTCAACTTGGCCGCGCGTTCGAGCAGGCGCGAATGAATGTAGAAGATGTCGCCGGGGTACGCTTCGCGCCCAGGCGGATTTCGCAGCAGCAGCGAAAGCTGGCGGTAGATCACAGCGTGGCTGGTCAGGTCGTCGACTACCAGCAGCGCATCGCCGCCGCGCTCGCTGAAATATTCCGCCATCGAGCACGCCGCGTAGGGAGCGAGCCATTGCAATCCCGGAGGGTCATCGGAAGCGGCGATGACGAAGATGCATCGCTCCATCGCGCCGAATTGTTTAACCGTTTCGATTACCTGCGCGACCGACGACGTCTTCTGGCCGACGGCGCAATAGACGCAGATAACTCCGGAATCGCGCTGATTTACGATCGTATCGACGGCGATCGCGGTTTTACCGGTTTCGCGATCGCCGATTATCAACTCGCGCTGCCCGCGGCCGAGCGCGAGCATCGAATCGATCGCGACGATACCGGTCTCGAGCGCCTTGGCTACGAGTTCACGCTCGATAATACCCGGCGCCGGTCTTTCGACCGGATAGAATTCGGCCGCAGCCAAATCCGGCCCGCCATCGAGCGGGATTGCGAGCGGGTTGAGCACCCGACCGAGCAGTTTTTCGCCGACCGGCACGCGCGCGACCGAGCCGGTTCCGCGCACGCGGCTTCCCGCCGCGATTGCGTCGGCCGGACCGAGCATCGCGCACCCGATCAGGTTGGGGTCAAGCGCCAGCGCCATTCCAGCGACGCTCTTCGAGCCGTCGTTTGGTTCAAACATCAGCAATTCGCCAAGCCGGGTCGCGGGTAGACCGGAGACCGTGGCGACGTCGTCGCCGATACTCTCGACGCGGCCTAAGAGATCCAACGAGGGTTTGGGCGTCAGGCTATCGAGGCGCCGCGCCGCCTCGCCGAGTTGGCGCGCGACATTCTCAGCCAGCGTGCTCATTTTGAGCCAACTCCCGCTCCGCCTGATTCAGCGCGTCACGCCAACTGAAGCGGAGGATCGCTCGGGGAAACTTTAGCTCCGCGCCGGCAATAAGTTCCGCGTCCGATGAGAACTCGATTCGCGATCGGGCGCCGAACCGCTCGCAAAGGGCCGCGCGCCATTTCTCAGCGGCCTCGGAATCCAGCGGAGCCGCGGTTGTAACGAGCAACTGGTGGTCGTCGTGCGCGGCGTCGCCCAGCAGCTCGGCGCGCTCCACGGCGGAAAGCTGGTCCAGATGGTCAAGCACGCGTGCCAGAAATAGATCCTCCATACACGGCGCGGGAAACTGCTGCAAAAGGCGCTGCGCAATGCGGACGGCAATCTGTATCGACTGTGCAAACACTTGTTGCGAGGCGAGATTGCGCTCTTCTTCGAGGCGCTTGAGCGCCGCGGCTTTGAGTTTTTCCGCGTCCGCGCGCGCAGCCTCCACCATCGCGGATCGTTCGTCGGCAAGCTGGGCGCGCGCGCGATCTAAGATCGCCTGACGCTCGGATTCAATTTGCAACTTTTGCGCCTCGAAATCCTTGCGCGCTTGCTCCGCGGCGGTTCGCGCAGCAGCCGCCTGCGCCTGTGCACTCGCGATTTCTTCCTTGCGGCGCGCGATAATCGCGCCCACAGGCCTAAAGAGGAATCGCTTCAGCAGCCAGACCAGAACCAGGAAGTTGATCGCCTGAAGCGCAAACGTTGACCAACTAAAGGACATCAGCGAACCGCGTAAGGATTTGCGAACAGCAGCAAGAGAGCCACCACCAAGCAGTAGATCGCCATCGTCTCGATCATTGCCAGGCCGACGAACAGGGTGCGCGACAGCGCACCCGCCGATTCCGGCTGCCGTGCAATGCCGTCCATCGCGGCGACGATTGCGCGGCCTTCGGCGAGCGCCGGACTAATCGAGCCGACCATCACCGCCAGCGCGGCGCCGATTATGCTTACCATCTGCACAGTCATACCAAAACCTCCATTGCTACCTTTCGATTGCGCCGACTGCACCGCCGATATAGACGGCGGCGAGCACCGTGAATATGTATGCCTGCACAAGGCCGACCAGGATTTCGAACGCCATAAACGGAATCGGAACCAGCAGCCCAGCCAGAGCTATTACTATCGCAACTACCAATTCGTCACTCATTATGTTCCCGAACAATCGCATCATTAGCGAAAATGACCGCGTGAACTCCGACAGAATATTCAGCGGGAGCAACATAGGGTTCGGCTTCAGGTACCCTTTCAGATATTCGCCGAGCCCGTGCTGGCGAACCCCAAACACGTGCACGGAGAAAAATACTATCGTCGCCAGCGCCGCAGGAGTCTCGATCGACGCCGTGGGCGCGCGCACTCCTGGCAACAATTCCGACAGGTTCGCAACCACCAGGAAGATAAACAGAGATCCCAGAAGAGGAAGGAATGGCGCAGGATCGCGATTGACTATAGCGCGGACCTGATCTTCGATCGCTCCGACTAGAGTCTCGACGATCGCCTGCAATCCGTCGGGAATTAGTTGCAAGCGCCGCGTCGCATAGCGGCTGGCGATAACCAAAGCAACAATCAGCGCCCACGTGGTAACGACGGTTCCGGTAATCACAACCGGTCCGATTTGGAATACCGCAACCGCTTCCAGGGGGGACCGACTCATCGCGCCGCTCCTTCCGTGAGTGCCCGGCCACGGACGGTGTAAACCTTTGCCAACTGGAAACCGATGAGGACTGAGAGCAAAGCGCCGGGGCCGAACTTTGCGGCAGCGGTGAAAACAACGGCCGCGCCCACCCAGCGCAGCGCATGGATGAAGATGGCAAGTCTTCCGCCGGAGAGGCCGCAGTAGAGCCGGACATTCCACTCGAGCGCGCCCAGAAACGCGAACGCAAATGCCGCCCCGAGAGCCAGGAACCCGAGCAGATTAAAAACGGCGATATTCATTGATCCGTGTGCATCCTTTGCCAGACCATATAAAATCCCGCGGAGACACCCAGGAAAACCAGCGCCGCGCTCCAGAAGACGCCACTGTGAAAATATACGTCGAGCCATCGCCCAACGAACACGCCTAATAACGGAGGCCCGACGATAGTCCATCCGAATCTGCCCATCATCGCGAGCGCGCGTCCGATCGGCCATTCGCCAGTTCGCTCCCAATAGTCGCGCCTGGCTCTTGCTCTACTTACCGCATCCGCAAGTTTGCGCTCCTCATCATCGGAAGCTTTGTTTTTTTGCTTCGGCTCTTTCATGACTTGTGCCCGAGCAGGCTCGCCGGCCGCTCGCTTGGCCGCAGATAACGATAGATTTTTTGCACGGCAGCCTCCTGGAGGCCGAACGCACCCAGCCTGGCGGCCTGTTCCGACTCCGCGTTCCTGGCCATTTGCTTGAGCACAACTTCGCGAAGATGCTGCAGGTCATTACCTACCACGGCCTCGCGGGTCGCGACCTGAACCGACTTGCCCCCGCGTACGCGAAGCACACCGCCGCGAACTGCGGCGCAGTGCTCCGATCCCGCATCATCGCGCCAGTTCAGCACGCTGATCGTAAGCGCGGTCAAAAAATCAGCGTGCCCGGGCAAAACACCAAAAGATCCCGTCGAGTCCTCAGCGCGGACGTGGTGGACATTGTCTATATTAACCGCGATCTCGGTTGGAGTTGTGATGATCAGTCTCATTGCCAACAGTCAATTCCTGGACTTATTTGACGCGGCTTCTTTAGCGAGGACTTCTTCGAATGTGCCGATCATGTAGAACGAGCTTTCGGACAATTTGTCGCCGGCTCCGTCAAGAATTTTGCGGCACCCCTCGATCGTCGCGGTGATCGGGACGGATTTCCCTGCGAATCCTGTAAACTGCTCAGTGACGAGAAATGGCTGGGTTAGAAAGCGCTGCAGGCGGCGCGCCCGTTCAACAGTCAACCGATCCTCGGCGCTCAACTCTTCAACGCCGAGCAACGCGATTATTTCTTGAAGCTCGCGATATCTGGCGATCGTACGCCGCACCTCTTCGGCCACCGCGTATTGCTCTTCACCCACGACGTGCGGGTCGAGTAGCAGCGAGGTGGAGTTGAGCGGATCAATGGCGGGATAAAGACCTTCGGCGGCCATATCGCGGGAGAGCACAATCGAGGAATCAAGATGCCGGAAAGTCTCGACGACGGCGGGGTCGGTGAAGTCGTCGGCCGGGACATACACGGCCTGAATCGCGGTTACGGCTGCGCCCGCGACCGAGGTGATGCGCTCCTGGAGATCGGATATCTCCGTGGCTAGGGTGGGCTGATAACCCACCCGCGAAGGCAGCCGTCCGAGCATTCCTGAGACCTCGGCGCCGGCTTGGACAAAGCGAAAGACGTTGTCCATCAAGAGCAACACGTCGCGGTTCATCGTGTCGCGAAAGTACTCCGCCAGGGTGAGCGCCGTCATCCCGACGCGCCATCGCGCGCCGGGCGGCTCGTTCATCTGACCAAATACTAACGCGGTGCGGGAAAGCACGCCCGAAGCGCGCAGCTCGCCGAGCAGTTCATGTCCCTCCCGCGAACGCTCACCGATTCCCGCGAAGACCGATATCCCTGAATACTTCTCAACCGTGGTGCGGATCAATTCCGTGATCAAAACAGTTTTGCCGACCCCGGCTCCGCCGAACATCCCCGCCTTTCCGCCCCGCGCCAGAGGTGCGAGCAGATCGATAACCTTGATTCCGGTCTGGAAGACTTCACGCGCCGGATCCTGACGGTTGAACGACGGCGCGGCGCGATGAATCGGCCATCGCGGAACATCCGCCGCAAAGCGGCCGAGCGCATCGATCGGCTCGCCCACCGCGTCAATCAGCCGGCCGAGCACGGCTTGGCCGACCGGCACGCTGATCGGCCCGCCGGTCAAGTGCGCCGCGCATCCTCGCCGAAGGCCGGCCGTATTCTGCATAGCGACCGCGCGCACCGTGTGCGGGTCGAGATGCTCCTCGACTTCAAGCAGCAATTGGTACGCACCGTCCCATTCGACAACCAGAGCTTCCTCCAGTGCGGGGAGAGCAGCGCCCGCAAACGCAACATCCACAACCGAGCCGCGCACGCGGACCACGGTCCCGGTGTGTAGGGGAGCACGATTCTGTTGAGATTGCTCAGCTTGTTTCGCGGTCATTACAAGTGCGCTGAAGCGTCTGGCTCCGCCTCTCTCTTAGTGCTGCCAAAGGATTTGTGCCGCCTCCAAAGGAATCGCGGCATCAGGGTGACGCGGTATAACACGCGGCGTGAATTCATCGGTGCGGCGATTAGATGGCACCTGTGCCGCATAGGTCCAGCCTTTGACCGCTCCGACAAGCTCGTCGCCGCGGGTCATCTTGATTCGTTCCGGTGTGTCAGAGCCGAGCGGTTCAGCATAGAGCTCGACCTCGATCGCATTCGGATCAATGTCATCAAGGTAGAGCTGAACATGGATTAGATGATGTTCTGCGGAACTCTCGACATGAACGTTGCCAAAGTAGATCGCGGGCCAATGGCGGAAAAGCTGCTCGCGCCACGCGAGCAGCTGTTTGCCCAGGGCCGCATTGTTATCGGCGCGCTTACGGTAGGCACGTGCGGCGGGAACATAATATTGATCGGTATATTCGCGCACCGCACGATTGGCCGAAAATAAAGGGGTCAGATGTGCCATGCTCTGGCGAATTTTGGCTACCCACGCCGTCGGAATGCCGGAATCATCCCGGGTGTAGAAAGAGGGAATTACCTCTTTTTCAAGTAGCGCATAGAGTTGATTGGCTTCCGTGGCGTCCCAAACAGAGTCGTCATCGTGAAATTTTCCGTCTCCTAAAGACCATCCGACCTCCGGCGCGTAGGCTTCCGCCCACCATCCGTCCAGTTCAGAAAGATTGAGACCTCCGTTCACCAGCACCTTCATGCCACTGGTGCCACACGCTTCCCACGGACGCCGAGGCGTATTGATCCAGAGATCGACTCCATACACCATGCGCCCGGCCAGCAGGAGATCGTAGTCACTGAGGAAGACGACGTGCTTGCGGACCTCCGGGCGCATCGCAAATAGCACCCAGTCGCGAATCATCTTTTGACCCGGAAGATCCTGCGGATGAGCCTTCCCCGCAACCAAAAGTTGCACGGGGCGTTGACCTTGGGTCAGAATTCGCACGAGCCGCTCCGGGTCGTGCAAAAGCAAATTCGGCCTCTTGTAAGAGGTAAATCGGCGGGCGAATCCGATGGTTAGCGTGTTGGGATCGAAAATCGATTCCGCGAGGGTATGATCGCCGCCAAAGTCTCGGGCCATCCTTGCACGCACATAGTTGACGAGGTCCGCCCGGTTGGACGCGCGTAACTGCCAGATCTGAGCATCGGTAACCGAGCAGATTTGCTCGCCGACTCTTTCCATCGCTCCGCGCCATCGATTCGGGCCGCAGGTTGTGGTCCATAGCTGGTCCGCGTGAGGCGAATCCCAGCTTGGTGTATGGACACCGTTGGTGACGTGCCCTACCGGAACCTCGGCGCGAGGCCATCGTGGAAATAGCGGTTGGAATATTTCCCGGCTAACGATTCCATGCAGGCGGCTGACGCCGTTGATTGCAGCGCTTCCATGAAGCGCAAGGTAGGCCATATTGAAGGGTTCATCGGAATTGTCGGGGTTGGCGCGGCCCAGAGCCATCAGTTCGCGCATTGTAATGCCGAGGCGCTCTTCCGCGAATGCTTTCAGGTATTGCTCCATCAACGCCGGAGTAAACCGATCGAAGCCAGCGGAGACGGGGGTATGGGTAGTGAACAGGTTGCCAGCCCGCGTCACCGCCAATGCTGCCTCGAATGCCAAGCCGGTTTGCTCCATGAAACCGTGCGCACGTTCGAGCACGGCAAAGGCGGCGTGACCCTCGTTGAGATGACAAACTTCGGGGTTCAGTCCCAATCGCGCCAGCATGCGCCAACCGCCGATACCCAACGCGAGCTCCTGCTGAAGCCGCAATTCTGAGCCGCCGCCGTAAAGTTCGCTGGTAATGCCGCGATAAGCGGGCGGATTGGCGGGGTCATTGGTATCGAGCAGGTATAGGGTTACGCTGCCGACCCGCGCCTGCCAGGTGCGCAGCCAAAGCCGCTGCCCCGGCAATCGAATTTCCAGGCGAAACCATTCGCCGTCTTTGTCGCGTACAGGCGAAATGGGTAACTGACTCGGATCATTGTAGGGAAAGAGTGCAGTCTGATTTCCCGCTGCGTCGATAAATTGGCGGAAATAGCCCTGCTGGTAGAGCAGCCCAACGCCAACCACGGGTACCCCGAGATCATTGGCAGCTTTCAGTAAATCGCCCGCCACGTTGCCCAAACCGCCCGAATAAATCGGCAACGCTTCGCTGAGTCCGAATTCCATACTGAAGTACGCAATTGCTGTGAGTTGCGCATCGGGATGTGCCTGTTTGAACCATGGCACCTGGCGGCGGTTCCTACGTTCAACCATTGCCTGAATCTGTCTGCGGTAGCCGGGATCGGCAGCCATTTTCGCGAGCTTTGTCCGTGAGACGGTTTGCAGAACCACCCATGGGTTATGCGTTAATTCCCACAGCTCAGGTTCGAGCCGGCTCCATAACTCGTCGGCGCCGTGGTCCCAGCAATTACGAAGATCGAGGGCTAATTCAGCCAATTCCTCGACGCCTTCAATATCGGGAGGCTCCAATCCATAACCAGTTCTTACCATAACTCGCTCGTTAGCTAATCGTGCGGAACACCAGTATATAGTGTTGAGTATACGTGCCGCGCGATCATGAGATCTTCATTAGTGGGAATAACACGAACGATACAGCAGCCGTCTGTGGCGCTGATCGTATCGGCATTTTGCTGATTTTTCCGAGCATCAAGTACGACTCCGAGATGCGCGAGGCCATTGCAGATTTCCGCTCGCACGAGAGCGGCTTTTTCCCCGATACCGCCGGTAAACACCAGCATGTCGAGCCCGCCGAGAGCGGCCGCGAGGGCGCCAACCTGCTTACGCGCCTGATAACAAAACATCTCGATCGCCTGAGCCGCGCATGAATCCATATGACTGCGGTCAAGAAGCGTCTTCATGTCCGCAGTGACCCCGGATACGCCAAACAATCCCGATTCGTCGTTGACAAGCCGCTCCAACGCGCGCGCGGCAAGATGCTTGTGATTGAGCAGGTAAAGAATGACGCCCGGGTCCAGATCGCCGCTCCTGGTTCCCATCATAAAGCCGCCGGTTGGCGAAAAACCCATCGTTGTATCGAGCGAACGCCCGTCTCTCACCGCCACCATGCTGGCGCCGCTACCGAGATGAGCGATAATCAGGCGCCGGGGCGGATTATCACCTAGCGTTTCCATGATGTACTCATAGGAGATGCCGTGAAACCCGTACCGCCGAATCCCTTCGTCAAACAGTCCACGCGGCAGCGCGAATCGCTCGGCCACTTCGGGCATCGCACGATGAAATGCCGTATCGAAGCACGCAACCTGCGGCAGACCGGGCGCGAGCGCGGCGATCGCTTCGATACCGGCGAGCTCATCGGGCAAATGCAGCGGTGCGAACGGGATGAGGCTTCGTAAGTTCGCGATCAGAGCGTCGCTGATCCGCTCAGGAGCTTCATGGTCAGGTCCGCCGTGGACGATACGGTGTCCGGCAGCGTCAGGTGACGGGAGGTCCAGGTGGGCCATCGCGGAAAACGCCGCCTCGAGTGCCGCGTGCGGCTCGAATATGCTGTCCCCTTCCCTCTCGAACTTTCTGCCGCTGGTGGTAACCCATAGGCGCCCTCGCAGCCCTTCGCCGCGTTCCACGCCCCCCTGTGCCATCATCGCTCCGATGCTGTTGTCGAATGCGTATAGGGCAAACTTGCGGGTGGAGGAACCGCTATTGAGACAGAATATTATTCGCGCAGGCATGACTCAGTCTGTGTCAGTTGCGGGGTTCCATTCTCAATACTGCCATGTCCAGTTGGTGACTTCGGGATTGTCGATTCCGTGCTCGTATGCGTACTGAAGGTGTTCGTAGATTTGATCGGTCAACCATTTCTTGACATGCGCACCGACCGAGCGCAGGCGCGGCACGCGGTCGATTACATCAATCACAAGATTGAAGCGATCTACCTGGTTGCTAATAGCCAGTTGCAGCGGTGTATTGATGCTGCCGAACTCCTTGTAGCCGCGCACGTGAAAATTGACGTGGTTGGTGCGCCGGTAGGCAAGCTTGTGAATCAACCATGGATAGCCGTGAAAATTAAATATGACGGGTTTGTCGATCGTGAACAGGCTGTCGAAGTCGCGATCGCTGAGACCATGCGGATGCTCGGACGACGGCTGCAGCTTGAACAAGTCGATCACGTTAATAAAGCGAATCTTCAAGTCGGGAAAACGCTCGCGAAGAATCGCGGTCGCTGCCAGCGCCTCGATTGTCACCACGTCTCCCGCGCACGCGATTACCACGTCTGGCTCCGCGTCTTGATCGGTACACGCCCATTCCCAAAGGCCAAGTCCCTGGGCGCAGTGCCGCTCCGCGGATTCGATATCCAGGAACTGTAGGTGCGGCATCTTGTCGGCGACGATCACGTTGACGTAGTTCGTGCTGCGCAGACAATGATCGGTAACGCTCAATAGACAATTAGCATCAGGCGGTAGATAGATCCGTGTCACCAAGGCGCTCTTGTTCGTCACGAGATCGATGAAACCGGGGTCTTGATGGGTGAAGCCGTTATGATCCTGGCGCCAGACCGTCGAACTAATCAGTATGTTGAGAGAGGAAATCGCGGCGCGCCAAGCGACTTCGGAACGGCACTTCTCGAGCCACTTGGCGTGCTGATTGAACATCGAATCGATCACGTGAGCGAACGCCTCGTAGGTCGAGAAGACTGCGTGCCTCCCGGTCAGCAGATATCCTTCCATCCAACCCTCAAGGGTGTGTTCGCTGAGCATCTCCATAACCCGTCCGTCGGGCGATAGCTCGCCGCCATCGTTGTCTTCGGGTTTGCGATCGGCGAGCCACGTTTTCTTGGTGGCTTCGTAGATCGCCTGGAGGCGGTTAGAAGCGGTTTCGTCGGGACCGAAGACGCGGAAGCTTGTCATGTTCTCGCGCATCACGTCGCGCAGAAAAGTTCCCATCACATAGGTGTTTTCCGCTTCGACGCGGCCCGGCTGATCGACCTTGACCGCATACTGGCGGAAATCAGGCATGCGCAACGGCTTGCGCAAAAGTCCACCGTTGGCGTGTGGATTTGCGCTCATGCGCCGGTTCCCGGCGGGCGCGAGCTCGCGAAGGCTCGCGACAAGCTTGCCATTACCGTCGAACAGCTCCTGCGGGCGGTAACTGCGCATCCAGTCTTCCAGGATCTTGAGATGATCGGGATTGGTAGCCACATCGGCGATTGGAATTTGATGAGCGCGCCAAAAGCCCTCGATTCGATGCCCGTCCAGCTCCTTTGGCGCGGTCCAGCCTTTTGGCGTCCGCAGTATGATCATCGGCCATCGCGGACGGCTTGCGACGCCGCTCGAGCGCGCCTGCACCTGGATCGCGCGAATCTCGGCGAGACAGTGGTCGAGCGTGGCAGCCATCTTCTGATGCATCGCGAGCGGCTCGGCACCTTCGACTATGTAGGGGATATATCCATAGCCGATGAAGAGGCTTTTGAGTTCCTCTTCCGAGACGCGGGAAAGCAAAGTCGGATTCGCAATCTTGTAGCCGTTGAGGTGAAGAATCGGCAGCACGGCTCCGTCACGAATCGGATTGAGGAACTTGTTGGAGTGCCACGACGTCGCCAGCGGCCCGGTTTCTGCCTCGCCGTCGCCCACTACCGGAACTACGATCAGGTCTGGATTGTCATAAGCAGCGCCATAGGCGTGCGAGATGCTGTAGCCGAGTTCACCGCCCTCGTTGATTGAGCCCGGGGTCTCGGGCGTGCAGTGGCTGCCGATTCCACCGGGAAAGGAGAACATCTTGAAAAGGCGCTTGAGACCTTCTTCGTCCTGGCTGCGGTCCGGATAGATTTCCGAATAGGTTCCCTCGAGATAAGCGTTGGCAAGAACCGCGGGCGCTCCATGACCAGGGCCCGAGACGTAGATCATGTTAAGGTCGTGAAGCCGGATCAGGCGGTTTAAGTGCACCCAGACGAAGCTCTGGCCGGGGTCCGATCCCCAATGGCCGAGCAAACGGCGCTTGATGTGCTCCGGCTGGAGCGGTGCTCTGAGCAGGGGATTGTCGCGTAAGTAGAGCATTCCAAGCGACAGGTAATTGCACGCGTGCCAATACGCATCGATATTGCGTAGCTCTTCGGCGCTGAGCGGTGCGGTCGTATCGGCGGGATCGGTTTTTGAGGTTCTGATCATTTTCTTCACCACCTTCGCCGGTGCTCATGGCAAATGAGCCTCCGCTCCTTAAAGAATTCTCGTGAATCGCGACCGACGCAACCACTGAGAAGAGCCGCAGAAAGCGCGCTCCGGCGATGTTTGAGGGAGCAATCGCTATGCCGCTAGCCAAGACCAAAAACCATAGCGCGCGTAGCGTGGTTGCGGGTTTGGCAATCCAACCAAACGACACAGAGCGAATTGACCGGTGTGCCCAAAAGACACATCGCGGCGCACTCGGCGGTCGGGGCTGAACGAAAAATATCGGACTACAGGCTGGCTCGATTTTGGCTCTGAATAGGGCTGAAAGTTTTCCAAGGCATCGGAGGATGGCGCGATGAAGGTCGAAAATATGATGAATCGCGACGTTAAGAGCTGTCATCCCTATGATCGGCTGAACCGTGGCGCTCAAGTTATGTGGGAAAACACCTGTGGCGCCGTGCCGATTGTTGACGAGCAATCCCGGCCAATTGGCTTCCTGACCGACCGCGATATCTGTATGGCCGCCTATACGCAAGGCAAGCCTCTGCAGGAAATGACGGTTGACAGTGCCATGGCGCACAGGATTTTCGCTTGCCGCGCCGACGATGATCTCTCGGCCGCAATGAGGATGATGGCCGAGACCGGGATGCGCAGGCTCCCCGTAACCGGCCCAGAGGGCAAGCTCGTAGGGATACTATCGCTCGACGATCTCGCGTGCGAAGCAGGAAGAAGCCTGCGCGGAGGTGTGAACGCTGAGTT